>NZ_JAAFKD010000007.1 GCF_013299165.1 Microcoleus sp. bin38.metabat.b11b12b14.051 | reverse complement strand
GTCTTTCATACCAAGCCTCTGTTCTAAGAGCAAGGGCTTTGTTGTAAACCAAACGAGCACAGCCCATCGTTCTTCTCAGCAAGTTTTCTTGCGACTGAGTTGGATAGAATCGGTACTTGAATGCTTTTTGTGTCATACTTCACATTATAGCATCTATTTCGTGAAAATGTAAACTCTAATACAAAGCCGTCCTAGAAGGACGGGGTTTCAGACCCATTTTTTTGATGATGGAGCCAGAGTAATAGACCTGCTTGCCTCTAAATCCCAGTTAATTTCCAGCTCAGGCGCGCGCAATACGGCCAAACGCAGTTTCTGCGATTGTGTCTGGGAATTTCACGCAGTTGGCAGCGCTACATATTGCGATCGCGATGAAACTGTGACTGCATATTGTTACTGTACCAGCGGGTTTGGAGTTGCCCTGCTGTTGTATTTTTTTGAGAAAATGGTATCAGAATGTGGGGCGTCAGTCTCGGAATACTCGATCGAGCATTCCGAGAGTGTCGCAGCAGACAATGTAAACAAAGAGTGGCAAAAATTAACAACACCGTTATCCAGCAGGCGGTACCTATATTTGAGAATCAGTAATTGTGGAAGCGGCTATAAGTTTTAGCTATCCTGCGGATGGTGGGTAAATTTTGAGAGTCTGGCAGCTTGCCGACAACGAGTAGAAACCAGTAATTTCCACAGAAACTCCATGCCGCGAAATGCTGCTATAGCAATTTGAGCTCTCATATCAGGTATTGACCGGCTCGATCTCCCAATCTAAAATCTAAAATCTAAAATCTAAAATCTCCCAATCTAAAATCTAAAATCTAAAATCTAAAATCTAAAATCTAAAATCTAAAATCTAAACCCGTACCTCAGGTTTTTGAGAAAGGCGATAATTTATCGCGCCTCAAATATTTAAGCTGTTGTGCATTTAACTGGGTATCTGGAAATTACCCGGTAAAAATCACCTCTAATTCTTTGGCTGCGGGGCATTAGTCGAAAGATTTTTCCTAGTTCCCCCTGTCACCCTACAAAGAAAGCGGGTTCGCCTCAAGAGTGGCGAAATAATCTAGCGCGATCGCGCATCAAGTCGCACAGTATTATAGATTGTATATTTCCACGAACAATTCCTCACTGTTGTCTGCTCTGGTGCATCCGCATCCGCATCGCACCCTCGCTCCCTCGAACATCACAGACAATCTTTCGCTGGCGCAGTAGCTCATCGCAGTTTCACCAGAAAATGCAACTGCGAGTGCGATCTCGCCCCACCCGAAATCGTCATCAGTGATTCCCCAATCTCCAATCCCCGATCGCTCGTGGTATTTTTCATCTATTGCTAGCTGTGTGATGTTTCTGGAGTCGCGCCCGCGCTGGTCAGATTTAAGCTAAAACTCGTTCAACGAACAGGTGAAATTTGCTTCGGTTTTTACGGGATTGCCCTCGCCGGAGTGCGTTCTGTGCGAGTTAGATGCCCCGTACCTTAATAGAAGATTGTGGCTCGGTATTTGGCGTTTTGACGGGATTGGCTGCCCGAAAAACAGGGTTTACAAGTAGCTAGGTGGCAGCGCCATCGAGAACAAGTGCTGCCTCGCCTTGTTGATGTAAAAGTTGACCCCGTACCAGTAAATGCTTTGGGCAGATTTGCTGCGGTGGCGCACTAGGTATTTCCATTCATCGCTGTCTTGCTTTTTACTTTAACCGCCGACAGGAGCGGGATTGGTAAATGCAGGCAACAGACTTTACTGTAAAAAAGTAAAGCATTTAATTTGCGACAATAATTCCCCGCGCGATCGCTCTTCGAGGTTGGGCAAGCATTTTGAGGGCCAGCAGCAAATAGATCGCCCTTCGAGCATCCTTAACTTGCACCCCCGGTTTTGAAACCGCAGAAATTTATCCAGAATCATAATATTCCTAATTCTTAGTATTGACAGTGCAACAAAGTTAATCTAATGTGTTGTAATTGATATAAGTAAAGTCCAATAAGCGAGGTAAGGTCAATGGCAGAAACAGCTACAGCACCCTTAACAGGAAAAGGTCTGCTTCAAAAAATCAAAGGCAGCGATTTGCCGCGCAGAGAACTTGCAAAGCTTTGCGGCTACTTCACAGTCAGCAAGAGTGGAGAAACCCGGATTAACCTGGCTGAGTTTTACGATGCAGTATTAGCTGCTAAGGGCATTGAGCTAGAGAAGTCGAAAGCAGACGGACGCGGGCGAGAAGCGAGTTATCGAGCTAGCGTTCACAAGAATGGCTCGATCGTGATCGGAGCAAATTATACCCAAGAAATGGGATTAAAGCCGGGTGACGAGTTTGAAATTAAACTCGGATACAAGCACATTCGCTTGATTCAGATCGATGTGGACAGACCGGATGTGGAAGTGGATGATGAAGAGGAGGATACAGAAGAATAGAGGATATAGCGATGCAGTCGGCCGATAGCAAGGCTACTGGATTTCACATTCGCTACACGAGTATTTGCGCGCCACCCTTCAATTTAACTGATGAGCTGTCTTGACTATTTCTATTTTCTCTTGTCCCGCAAAGACTACAGTGCCTCTGAACTTCGCAAAAAGGGGCAAGAGAAAGGTTTTGGCAATGAGGAAATATTGGAGGCGATCGCGCAAATTCAAGACCGGGGCTATCAGTCTGACACTCGCTTGGTGGCAAACTCGATCGCCTCTGCTGCGGGCAAATACGGGAAATCAGCCGTCAAGCGCAAGTGCTTGCAAAAAGGAATTGCTAGCGATTTGTTCGAGCAAGTCTGGGAAGAAGAATTAGACCAAAATCAGGACTCAGAAGCAGAACAACTGGCCCAATTAAAAGCCAAAGTCATGCGGAAATACAAGATAGAGGCGATCGGTAATGTAGATCCGAAAACCAAGGGCAAAGTCTTGAATTACCTGCAATACAGGGGATTTAATGCCTTTGAAATGTGGCGCCAGTGGCAAACAGAAGAAGACGATCGTTAAATTCTAGGGTGTGGCAAATCAGTTATGCCCCCAGATAGGCAAGCACAACTCCACTGCTGCCCTGGGGGCTAATACTATACCAGAGTCTAAAATTTGAGACTCGGCTATATGTTAGATGGGGATGTCAATCCTCAGGCTTGCCTCAAGAAGATTCGTACATCTGCCGGTGTCTGGCTAAAAGCTGGAGATATTTCTCGTTGGTTTTTGCCAGCATCCATTTCTCTTGAAAAATGGCGGCGGATGCTGCTTTCACCGGATCTGCTTCTAACGGCAAAATATCTTTTCTCGCTGCGGCTTGTTCTGCTACAGATTCCAGCTTCTGAGGGTTCTGCTGGTATTTTCGGCCGCTTTTGTGGTTAGCGTAGCGGCGCGATAGAGTATATCCCAATACGGTTCACTTAAAGTTTTTTTGTCATTGCGAGCGTACCCGCGAAGCAATCGCAGTGTTTATTTTTCACATGATTTTATAGACTGAACAGTCTTAAGTAAACCGTATTGGAGTATATCCCATCTGCAAGAACTTGCGAGCCATGTCGGCTCCGACAAAATCACCGGCATCGAGATACTCTAAAAACAAGGCGTAAATTTTGCTGCTGGACTCGGTGGCAATTTCAGGAGTCTTAAATCTCCACCAAGGCAGAATTTCTGCTTTGTATGGCTCCACCAACAGCACTCCCTGTTCTCCTTTCCCCACTCGATAAAGTTCCGGGTGCTGTCGAAAGTCGAGGTTCTTAAAATCCAAAGAATAGTCGAACTGCTTCATTGAACGTTTTGGGTTGTATCTGGAACTACCGAAGCCCGAGGTTTACCTTCGTCTGGTTGGGTATAAACCCAGGCCCAAGCAATCAAGACAGCTTGAAAAGGCAGCCTGAACCAATACAGTAATGGCTGGTGTGGAATTCCTTCTATGGGAATGCTGTTGACGGCTTGATTGATATTAGCCGGAAACACGGCAATAAACAGGGCAATTAAGCCCCACGCCGCCGCTCTGCTAACGGCAGGAATTAACAGCCCAATTCCCCCCAAAATCTCGAAAAAGCCGCTGATATAAACCAATGCTTCCGGGTAAGGAAGCTGGGGCGGGACGATTCTGATAAAGGGTGCGGGCACTGCAAAGTGGAGCACGCCTACAATACTGATAGCTACTGCGAGGATAACGCGCCAAAGTTCTTTTTGAGCTTTCATGGGCAATCGGTAATTAATAATTGTTAAGTTGTGACCAAAAGGCTTGCAAAAATTCGCGATTCGCGATCGAGATTCTCAGAGGAACTAGGCAGAAAAATTCAAGAGTTCTGGGTTTTTCTAGTTTTGCTGGTGGCTGTAACGATATTTGGGAAAAACCAGGTTTCGAGCGAAGTTCGAGATCGGTTTTTGCAGCCAGAAGCTTGAGGAAGTGCGGACTCGAATCGAAGCCTCGGATGTGCGGTGGCCAACAGATAGCGCCTGCTTTGTTACGAAGATTTTAATCTTTAGTTCGCGAATCCTGCCTCTGTCTTCGGGTAGTAAAACCTGATTTTTGGTGGCGCCTCAGGCCGGGCCTGCTACCGGAGGAGGGGATTTTCTCGATCGACAAATGCGTCTCGGCTTAGCATTAAATCCTTACAGGAATTGATGAGTGCGATTATTTCTAAATTCGACACCATCAACCCTGAACCCAAATGCTGAGCTTTGCTCCAAACCCTTATGCTATAGCTAATTCCCCAATTCTCAACTCGAAAAATCGCCAAAGGTCAAATCTTCGGGCTTTTGGGCGATCGCACATAAAAGTGACTAATTTGTCAATAAATTTTAGAATCTTTTAATATTTGGGCTGTCAAAATTATTTGTAGGGGCAATTCGGAAACGCTCTGTAATGAATCCCCAGACTAAGAATAGACAACTTGCAGCGGGATGTACTCAACGCCCGATAGGGCGATCGCCCGCATCCGCTCGCAAAATCTTCCCCATCCAAATTCCCGATCAAACACAATACACCCAGCACTCCCTGGAAACCCAGCGTCAAAGTGAATACCAAACTCAGAGCGAGTCAACCCTGTGGGAGAAACAACCGGATCGGGCGTGATGTGAAAAAAGTTGCCTTCAATCCCTCGCGTATCCGACCAGTAAGGCGTAGTTGGTATTTTGTAGTCAAACCCTTGTGGGATTGGGCCCTTTCCCCGCTGCCACTGATCACCCTCTTGTTGCCAGCCCGCACAGCCAGAAGTTGCCGTGTAGTTAATCTTGTTTCCATCTGGGTACATTAGTTGCAAGTTACCGACCAAAAGTTCGGCAGCAGCTCGCAACCGCATAGTAAAAAATAAATTGTGTGCTGTCATTTGTTCTCAATTTCCCTAACGCGCTCGCGCAATGCGTCAATTAAATAATCAGTTTCAGCGATTGTTTTCGCAAAACCTGTTCGCCCCTGCAAATAACCCTTATCCTCGGACAACCTCGCTATTGCATCAACTAACTCTGTTAAACTTGGATTAGGATTTGCCAGCAGTTCTCTCGCGGTTATTCTAGGCATTTTTTTTAGCGCTCCTTAAAGCCAGAATTTCCAGAGATCCAGGATTCAACGTTGTCGAGTCGCTTGCCGTAAAATTCTAAAGTTTTCTCAAGTCTAACTTGACCCTGTGCAGATAGAATTGCTTCTTTCTGCACTGCTTTCAAAGAATTGTAAATTAAAGCCATTAACCCCAATACGCAGCTCAGTACCGCCAAATCTATTTTCAACAAAGTTGACGTAAAATTCATATTGCTTTTACAGTAAAGAGTCAATTTTTATTTCTATTTGCTGAAGCCTTGATTGTATTGCGATTAAACCTTGCACCGTTTGTTGGTTGCCACTTCCTATCGCTTGGATAACCGAATCGCTAACAGGCCCGGTGTACTGCCATACACCAATCTCCATATCCTTTAACCATTTAGCAAAACTAAAAGTTAAAGAATAATTAGAAGTTAAAGGTTGAAAAATAATCAATTGAGTCTTTTTCAACCAAATTTTCCGGTAAGTCACCGACTCACCCAAACTAGAAACTCCGCCGATGCCCAGAAAAATTTTTTGCGATACCCAACCTGCAAATTTCCAGTGAGCCTCAGCGCTAGGAGAATTGCAATAGCAAGCAATAATGTGTTTTTCTAATTGAATAGGAAGCGTGTAATCTGGTAGCGGTAAGCCACCAGATAAAGTTTGGTAATCTAGTTCCTCCCAATTGCTAGGGTTCGTCAATTGAAGAATTAGATCACTCATTCATTTACACATTTCTATAAACTACATTTGGCAACTTCCAACCTCTTACTCCCGCACCCTGCGAGCAATGAAAATCTCGGCAAACTCCCGGCCGATTTTCGTAAATCCCGCAAGTGCGTGTATCTCGGTCAAAATAAGTACAAAATCCGTCAGATTCCTTACGCAGCTCCATCAATCCGTTTTCTGGATCTGGGTAAGCTTCGTACTGCCCCGATGCTGCCTCCTCAGGACTTAAATAAGTTCCTTTTAGAGAGCAGCAATGACCCCTGCAAAATGGTCTGGCGTCCGCGCACGAGCAGTCAAAACGCAACCAGGTTCCAGCGTCGCCGTTTTGAGTAGTAATTTGCCCTGTAACCACTCCCTCATCGTCAGTAAATTCTTGAAGAACGGTTGTGAAAGGAATTTTGGAAAATGTCATGGCATTGAGTTGAGATAAACTACAAAAGACGCATTCTGTTCGACTCACGAATGCTAGCAATCGTTCCTCCCTTAACTCCTGGAAGAGGGTTTGTGCCGGCCGCGCCATAAGTTCGCGCGGATAGCTCTCTGCCAGCGGCTACTAAAATCCGCACGCTGGTTCCTGGTTCCGTTGCGGTGCCTCTGAGCGTAGCAGTCATCCGGCGTAGATAACCAACTCGAATCAACTGGCGGATAGAAGATACCGGTGATTTGGCAGTTTCATTAGCAGTAGCGACGGTAATTCCCACCGCCGTTCCAAACGCATCCTTATACATATTGACGTTTGACCGAAAAAATACAGTTTCGTTTCCCGTCGTACCAATATCGATCACTGCTTTGCACAATTTAATGCTAGCTGGCATTTATTATTCTCCTTTTTTTAATAGAAAACCGCGCGTTGGATAAATCGCGCACTGCGGATGATTCCAGTACCGAAAGCTTTACTTAATAGAAAACCGCGCGCCGCATAAATCGCGCACTGCGGATGATTCCAGTACCGAAAGCTTTACTTAATAGAAAACCGCGCGCCGCATGAATCGCGCACTGCGGATGATTCCAGTACCGAAAGCTTTGCCACTCAGAGTTTTCGTGGCATCGTCCATCTTGTCCGTCGCGCAAACAATGTTGTAGCCAGCTCGTTTTTTACCGTTTCGCACGTTAATGCGGATTCGCCCTAGCTGACTAACTGCAAGCAAATCACTTGTGTTCATAACTTGTTTGCCACTAATTGGAGTCAGCGACTCCGAGGTAAGCCCTAGGTCGCCAGCGATCGCCGTGTAGTTTTTTGTAAGGCGGATCTGGGCATTGGTGCCCGTCACTGCAAAATAAGAAGGGGTGGCCATAAAAAATCGTAGCCCGAAAATACTGTTAAACCCACCGTAAACAAACGACCGAAAGCCGGCAACCCCTGTAGATACCTTACAAACCCTACGGGTTTGTGCAACCTTACATACGTTGGCGATACTGCGGCTATTCCTCGGCCATTTCCCGGGGAATAGTCGGCTACCCCTTGTAAACAACTACAGAATTACGCACGAGTTCGATTGGCTTTTGACCAGCCAAGAGAATAATTTCTGCGCGCCGGAAGCGAACATTTGCCAAAGGCCGCCGCGAAGCTATAGGGGTTTTTTCGCCTAATACAGTGACTGGGGGCGGATTCTCTGGGTAGGCTGCCACGGAATTAACGTTGACGCTGTGGTGAACGCAAGTCAGATCAATAGTGTGGTTAAAAATCGCAAGCAAACGCTTGATTAATTCAATACCATCTCCTTTGTCCTTGACGAAATACCAACCTTCAAACCCTTGATGGCGATTTCTGTAGGAAATTGTTTCGCGGCCCTTTTTCCAGACGTAGCCGCCATTATCACCAAATTGCTTTTGTATGATTTGGGCATATTTTTTTAAATCAGCTTTGCTAATTGCTGGTAAAGAAGATTTTGGATTTGCTGACTTGTCCGTAACCCGCAAAGATATTTCCCCTTTGATTGCTGCCTTGCCCTTAGTTGATGCGCCAGCATCTTCATAGAAATACAATTTAATTAATGGCTGCCCTTTTAAAATAGGGAAATCCCCGCCACGCTCTTTGGTAAATCCGCTGTCTTTCTGCTTTTGATTCCACCAGTTTGTAATTTGTTGAGCAATCTCACGGTAAGAGCCGGTGAAAACTTGAAAGTCATTTTCGACTGTGCGATCGGCTAGAAAAAATATTGTTTTATAATGCGGTGGTACATCACCCTTACTTTGTACGGGAATTTTGATTTCCGTAATTCTTGGCTTGTTTTCAGGGTCTTTACCCCACGGCTTATTTTTTTTCTGCCACTGAGCAAACACATCTTTTGTTCCTACAGTAAAATTAGAGAAACCGTTCTCGAATTCCTTAGCCCAGCGCCAAAATTGCTTAGCACTCCACTCCGAATCAATTCGAGCGCGAAGTACATCATCAAAGGCTTTGATCAAACTTGCTTGAAGTGGGATAAAAGGTTTTGCCCCTGACAGCAATACCTTAACGTTATCCGGCAATTCTAACTCCAGCAAATAGAATCGCGGTGCATCCTCATCATTTACCTGAGGATTTGCGCCCGCTATAACCGTCGCTGCTTCTTGCCTTGCTATTTTGTCAGCAGCTTTTGACTTAAGGTTTTTAAGATTGCTCACTTTTTCCCACTGTTATCTGTATTTTTTTTCAGCTTGCCCCGGCGTCTTCGCCGCGATTTGCGCCACCTCAGCTTACTTAATTCTTTAATTCTTAAATTCGGCTGTGCAGCTTCTTCTTTAGTAAGTTTATCGGTGCGAGTCTGCTTAAAGTAACTAACGAATTCCTTGAAAAATAGATCGTAATCGCCGACGCCAAACGACATCTCTAAGTCTTCTCTGCTGATTGCGCGCTGGTACATTACTGCTTCGTGACTGCTTTCAATGCGAGAACTCACCTCATCCTTAAAGGTTGCTTTTTGTGCTGCCGGTGATTTCTTAGCTCTTGCTGGTTTTGCTCCTGTTGCAGGAGCAATAGGCGCCTTTGTAGCCATATTAATTAATGAAGGTTGCGTAAGTGTCTTCTTCTGTTATTAATTCTCCGAGTGAATCGAAGAAGGCCTCAAATCCGTTGATAACGGCATCTGAAATTTGCTCGTCAGGAACTAAATCCCGTATTTTTTCCTCAAATTTCTCTGCAAATATAAAGCTTTCTGCTTCTTCTGCTCCTCCAAGTTCTTTACCAGTTACTCTCTCGATATACTTGCGCCCGTTTAGGTAAACAAATTTAAATAGAATTGTTTGTGCAGCAGCTTTTACTGCCCACCACATCTCGGTAACAGCATCTACAAGCGTATCCCTAACGGTTTCGCTGCCTCCGGACAACTCAATTAAATTTGCTATCTGAGTCGTGTTTATTCGTAATTTAGGGATAGCATTGCTCCCTCCAATTCCACGTCCGACAACAATAGCAGCGACTGACCTCCCTAATGATTCACCCAATGGTTCATACAGATTTGTAACTGCACTTTTCATATCCTCTTGCAGTTGTTTATCGCTAATTTTCCAGTTGAAATGCCACATGGTTTGCGTAGTTTGTACTACTTTGCTAAGCAGATCAGGCAAAAATGAAGCTGCCACCCAAGGAAAAACTTTAGCGATAAAGCCCCCGACTTTTAGGGCAATTCCTTTGAGAAATCCCCCAATTGCACCAAGCTTTGTAAATCTATAAATAGCTCCTCCAATTTTCGCTATAAAAGGAGCTATTTTTGCTATTTTGCTGCCTAAGATTGCAGCTTTTATGATTAATGGAATCGGCATATTTTTATTTCCCGCTTTGTACTGCTACTAGAATCTTTACCAGCAATTCTCTAATGTCATCATCATCTGGATTGAAAGTTGGCGCTGGGAGCTCATATTGGCTGTCCTTAAGAAAGTTCGGCAAAATTGATTCTAATTGCGTTTCCGAGCCAGCACTACGGCCGCTTGTTTCGGCTTTGGCGAAGCCTTTACCTTTTTTGCCTGCAAATAAGTTGAATTCTAGTGGTAGAGATTTCTGTTTTGGTCTAACAGGAATCCCCAGCATTTTAATGATTGTGGATACCGACTCACTAACTCCGGCAGCGATTTTCAATGTGCGAGTAATAGCTGAAGCTAAGCGCACTTGAATTTCAAGCCTAGCACCATTCTCTGCCTTCATTTCTAGCAATAATTCAAGTATTGCCTTGATGGCGGTTCCTGGTGATGTGTAAGTGAATTCGTTTTCTTGCTTTCCGGCTTTTGTTAAATCCGAATCTTCCACAATTGCTGTTATTGGTGCGTCAATCCCATATCGGTTAACTGCTAATAAAATGGCGCTGAGCATCTGAGGGTAATTGCTAATTATTTCATCAGGTGGCGCGGGCATTCCTTCTGTTTGAATGGCAATCATTTCGCCAGGAATTGATATTTTCTTAGTCTTAAATTCTTTGAGGGCTAAAACTTCTTTAAACTCATCAAGTAAATCAAGTATTTCTTCACAGCAGTTGTTATTCATCGGTGGTGTATTTCCGGTTGGTAAAAATTGTGCGACTGGCTTTTGTTTTCCGACTGGAATTATCTGTGAAACTATTGTTTTTAAATTAAATCTGCCTCCGTCTCCTCGTTGTTCTAATGCAAGAAGTTTTCTTAATGTCGATGCTTTTCCTGCCCATACTCCTCCCCAAAGCCCGTCCGTATATACTCCCGCAGGCTGTCCGTTACGTGTTGTTGTATGTTTTTCAATTACAAGATTTGACGAAACGTGTGCGCCCCAGGAGCTATTATAATTTCCCTCTAGATCGCGCCACACACCAAATTCCATCAAGTCGTTTGTGGAATCGAAAGAAGACCTAATGTCTATTAGGTCCGTAATGTTTGCTGAAGGGTTGTTTGGATAATTAACCCTATAAACGTGGTCTATCTTTAGTATTTTATTTACAAAAAATGGAACCGGTCTATTCGTTCGAGGGGGCGGAACTTCGTCTGGAATGTTTGAAACATTCATAGTTGCTTCGCTAGTATCAGTAATTGTTGTAGTGTGGAAAGGCCAATAGTTAACAGTTTCTACAATAGTTCCACCTCTAGTTTGCGTAATTACCGCATATATCTGTTCGTCTGTATCCGGAATTTCAACGCCGTTAGGGCCCGGCTCAGGCGCTGGCGGCAAAAAAGGTTTTTCTTGTTCCGGTAATTTACAACCAGGATCGGGATAGCTGCGACTAGCAACAATTTGCCCTGCGATTGTCTTGGTTTCTGTGACAACGCAATTTCTCGATTCGACTTTAACTTCTAGGAGTCCAAAGCCGGCTTGCGTTACTGATTTGCCACCTTCGCTACCTAGCTGAACCTCCATTCCTATAATCCCTAAATTGATTTTTCCTGTGACTGCGCCACCGTAGTCTGTACTGATACCTACTCCAACAATTCCTAGGTCTAAACCCCCACTAATTGCTTTTTCGGAAACTGATGCAACTCCCTTTGTATTTCCAATTGGTGTGCTAACAGATATTTGGTCTGGGGACAAATAACTTATTTTCATGTTGCTAAGCGATGTAAGTTAACAAAACACTAAAAGGTTTGCTCAAAATGCTCGCCGAATTTCCAGTTCTGGCGATGACTGCAACATTTGCTGTATCCCATTGTAAATTAGCTTCATATCCCCCCACATTCGTGTAACTGGCTGGCACCCAATTCCCGCCTACATATTCAATTGCTAGAGTCGCCGAGATTATTTTTACAGGGCTAGTTATACCGTGTGGCAAAATACTTGCTACCCCCTGAGATGCAGAAGTAGTGCCAGTAATTAATTTTACTTTGATTGCGGTATCCCCTAGTCTCGTGAACCCAGCAAAAGATTTATCGCCAGTAAAAACTTGGTTTCCCTCTAGAAAAGCTAATTCTTTCCAAGCACTCCAAACGCCATTATTTTCGTCACGTTTCCACCATCGCCCACCGGCGTTATTAAACTCTTGGCTTTCATAAAGTTCTTTAGCAACGTCAAACAAGGGGTCGTTTCTTAACAATGTACCTGCATTGGCTGGTAAGTTAAGGTTCGCAACACCTCCATCAATCCACTGCAATTCTCTTGGTTGCGCTAGGGTAAAAGCATTAGCGTTAAATGGCACAGTCGTTGCGTTCGTTCGGGTTCTTAGACCTGTTAACTCGGTAGGTGATTGCCAAGTGCAGTCTCCCCTTAAGAGCCTGTTTCCTTGTCCGGCAAGAGCCTTTGGAACTAATCCACTGCGTCCCTCGGTAGTGGCAGTTGGCGCTCCCATGATTCCTAGTAAATTCTCAAGTGCGGTCAATCGAGCTTTTAAAGCGTTTGTTTCATCGTTTTTTTTTGCATCTAATAGTGACAATTCAACGCGCACGCTGCCTTGTATAACTAATCTGTCTGATGCTTGGGGGAGTGTGGCTGAGATTGCTGCGTCGGATATGAATTGCAGCCCGACTTGAGTTCCGCGGCCAGCTACGAGCACGTTGCCTTGCGTCAGGTATGGGATTAATAAATTTAAATAATTAACTCGGTTGCCGTAATTTTGGATTAAATCAGTTGCTACCCATTGCCACGCTGCGGTTGCGTTTGGCCGCACCCAGAGCAGAAATTGGCATTTAGGCCAGCGGCCTGTCAATGAAGAGATTTCGGCTACTTTATCTGCCAACGTGCTACTACGCTTGATGGCGGGTGCGGGGGTTTGAGCTCCTAAAGATGGTAGGTAGTAGCTGGCGGTAAGTTGCTCGATGTAAATATTCAATCCCACATTTGCCCACAGCATATGTTGTGTTTCGGCGGCAGGAAGTGTAAGGGAACTGACATATCCAGTTAGCGCAGCCTTAGCCGGCGCGCAAAGGGCATCGATGTCTACGATTGTCTGGATAGTGTTGTTTGCTTTTAATGGCTCAAAATTAATCGGGAATGTATATTCACTCATTTTTTTTGTTGTTAATTATTCAACTATTTTTATAACAAGTAAGTGCCAGGGGTGATGGCGATTCCTGTTGGTGTAACTGTTTTGGTAAACGGTAAATTAAAAGTGCCAGATGCTATGTTTTTGTTCGCGTCAATTTCGAGGGTGACGTTTGTGGCATTCTGTGGGTTTTTGGTTACGTCGTTTTGAAAAGTCACGAGACGCATTGCAACTGCTAGGAAGTAGTCTAGCGCTGTAGCTTGGGTAAATGTTCCGCCTGTCCCGGGGGCAAAAGTCCCGATTAGGAACCTTGCAGTATCCCCACTGAATACCGCTCCTGTAGCACCGGGCAAAATAGGGACTGAGAATGTGCCGCTAAAGAGCAAGTCGTCAGAGTCGAAGCTGCTCGCAAAGTAACTTGTTTGGTTGCCGCCTGTTTTCTCTATTGCCTGAAAAAATTCTACTAGCTGTACAAATTGGCCCTCTAATGTAGGTGATTGCAGGGTTGCTCCCGTTCCTGGTGTGACGATTGCCATGTTGTATTGCCGTGGGCGTGATTTCTTTCAATGATACAAGCCGAATTGTTAATGGTAAATATTGCTCTTTTAGATAAAAGAGCAATGTATATATTTTGTGAAAGTTCTTTCAGGCAAGGGATACACGGTTTAGAATTGAGAGGAAGCTTGGGTGCTTGCTTATTTCTTACTTTTTTATTCAAATTAGCAACGTGAAAGTCAATAAATTTGGGCAGGCGACGCCACTAACTCAAGAAAGTTACGAACAAATTAGCAACAATTTTGTTGCGGAAATTCATAAAATCTTTTGGGCGATTGCTTGGTACACGGGCGAACGTCCTCAGGCTATCTTGAAAGCTGATGTTGGGCAATTTTATTTAAACCCTACAAGGCGTATTTGCCGAGGATCTATTCTTTTTCCAGGCAATACCCGCAAGGATAAAGTCTCGCGGGAAATTCCCTGCCACCGAAATTTGGAGATTTTATTGAGGGATTTCGAGTGCCCTCAAATTGGGTATTTGTTTCCTTCTCGCGTTCGACTGGGGCGGTGTCTGTCGCGGCAGGCGATCGATCAATCTTTGAGGCGAGCTTTGAAAAGGGCGGGGCTGCAAGGGCAGGGATACAGCTTGTACTCCCCGCGGCGGGGGTTCATAACCAGGCTTAACAATTTAGGGTTCAACGCTGGTTTGATTAAATCTCTGTCTGGGCACGCAAGCTTGAGCTCTCTGGGCCGCTACATTGACGTGCCAGAGGAACAGAGAAAGAATGCGATCAATATTTTCTAGCTCCCGATCACCCCTGGGCAACTATCGTGATAACACAAAGACATTTTTCGGATCGCCTTCACAATCTCCTCTGGCGGCATCCCCGCAGCAATTTTGGCGCGGACTTCGATCGCCCTGGATTGAGCGTTAGCCGATCGCACGTTTCCCCCTGGAATGTGAATGCTGACCGTTCGCGAGCCATCCTTATACGAAAACCGGAAATACGAAAATCCAGTACGGGCCGTGCCTTTGGGAGAATATTCGCTTACAGCCCGATCGCGAAAATTTGATTCTTCAACCGAGCTAACCCCTTCACTTTCTGCGGTTGCAGAATCAATTAAATCCGGCGAGGTCATTTATCTGCCTCCTGCTGGCCGAGAATTATTAATCCCTGGAAAATGCAGCACAGCTTCTCATTGAGGTAGTCAACCTCGTGCTCTTGTATCTTCAGTTGGGGGCCTTTGATGTGGGCATTGGATTGGGTGAAATCAATTCCTACGGCGAGGTTTTCTTCACAGATTTTGATGTACTCGTTGAGCAGGCCGGTAAATTCAATGAATGTGTGGCAGTTGGTGCGGACTGCTTCGTTATAGAAGTTGTCAGAAGCGGCGCGCATTCTTTCGAGAGTTTCTTGTGGTGTCATTTTTTGAAAACTATGGTGGGTGAAAAGTGCGATCGGGCTATTAGAGGCACTTTTGCCCGATCGCACTTATTTAATCTAGACCGTCGGCGGTGCGTCTATTTGCGCTGTTAGAGCGTCAACCAAGGGCATCAACTCAAGAAACTCTGCTAGGCTTTCTTGGTCTTCTTCCTCCTCAAGTGCTTTAATCCGGTTGTCGCAGTTGGTCACGGCGGCGGCCATTTTCGACATCAGTTGAATCATGCCGCGCATCAAAAGTTGGGTTTGTTGTTCGTTCATCGGTTTAACTTCCTTGTTGATTGGGATGGTCGTCTCTCCGACCTGTCGCACCACTTGTGCTTCTGGCAGGTGTCGCCAGGATGGCTACAAGTCGCAATCGTTGTCTAGGTCGTCACCCGGGTTCCAGCCGAGTTCCAGCACTTTGTAAGTTGCTGACTCCTTGTTGAACAAGTCTTGAAGTTGCCGTGCCACATTGATCGCCATTTTGGTTGGCCCCTCATTGTCTGATACCGATAGATGGCGAGTAGCTAGTTGGATCTGGCTGATGATGGCGATCGCCGCCAGTGGCGGAAGTTCGATCGGGCAAAACGGTGCATTTTCTAAATCTGCTAGCTCGGCAGCATATTGCTTGAGGTCTGGGTACTTACTCATTAGCTGATACCGCCTCCCTGAAGTCTTTCCCCGCTGAGAAAGACGGAATGACGCTTGCTGGCAGTGACATTGGTTCACCGGTTTTGGGGTTGCGGCCTTGACGAGCGGCCCGATCGCGCTTCTCAAAACTGCCGAACCCGACTAAGGTTACTTTCTCTCCGTCAGCAACTGCATCAACTATTGTGCCGAGAAGGGCGTCCAGGAATGCGCTTGTGTCTTTCTGGGTTGCTGAAGTTTTGGCGGCTACAGCGTGAATTAGTTCGGATTTGTTCATTGGTGATTAAACGCAAAAGTCTAGTTTGTTACATATTGAAGCTGCGACGGAGTAAGTCGCTATTTGCTGCTACACATAAATGTTGTTCTCGTGGAAGGTGCGTTTATGTGTAGCTTTGGTTGTGGATATAGTGCTTTAACGCAAAAAGCCAGCACCCGATTTGGATGCTGGCTTTTGAGTTAAAAGTCTTCCTTTTTTTCCGTATCTTGGCGATCTTGCTCTTCTTGTACCTTCTTAAGTTCTACAAATGTCTGGAGCTTCTGCTCGTACTCTTTCACCTCACTTTGATACCAAACGACGCACTCTCGCGCCTTGCCCAACTGTTTGCGCGCGTCATCAATCAGTTGGTCGAGGATTCCCCCAATGGGGTTTGTATGCCTATTTCTCTCCGCGCTATTTTCTCGATCAGGTGTGAGGCACTCAGTCCCAGTTCCTTGGCTAGCTCGTTCAGCATCCTCGCGGCAGTTGGCGTTAGGCCGTACCCCACACTCTTCTTCAGCTCCCCATATTCCTTCTGTTTTGCTTTCTTGACCATGATCCTGGTTCATAACTTCTCCATCAAAATAACAAGTCTTCGATAAGATATTGACAGTTTACTCTAGAAGACTATATCATAAAAAAGAAGTCTTCTCAAAGACTTCAGACAACCTGCATACCCTAAACGTTGGGGGGCGAGCTTCTCACTCGCCCTTTCTTACCCCCAAAACCTATGCAAGACCTCACCACCAAAACGCTCAAAGAGCTCAAGGCTATGGCCAAAGAGAACTTGGAAGTAGCGTACAAGCTTGATATTCACCACTCTGGCGACAAACGAGTGCGCCAAACCTGGATCAGCTTTCTGGAGCGCTGCTGGGAAGCCGGATTGCTCGAAACTGAGCCGAAAGCCGCGCCAGCGGACAACGATCGCGTCCAGGAGCCTGACGAAAATATCCCCGGTGTCGAAGTTGAAGAGGCGATCGAAAGTAAAATCGAACCCGCTGCGTTTCGGGAATTAACTTTTTCCGAGGCTCTTAAAATTTGTCGCTCGATTTCCGAGGCGCTGCCTACCAAAAATTTGAAAGAGCTTCAAATGCTTCGACTGAAGGTACTGGACTTGACTGCTAGACCCGGCTCTAATTGCTTTCACGGCCACAGCAAACATAAATCTTCTTGGATTGCCGAAATTCGCAGCGAGCTGACTTATTTACTTGAGATTCGCGCTATAGCGTTTCCTCCTCCAATCGGTCTCGGTCGGTCGGTCGCTCCAGGTTGTTTGGGAAGGTCTTGGGACATTCCAGCGACCGAAAATTCCCCCGGTGTCGAAACTCAGGCGCCCGACAGATGGGCGAAACCTGACAGGTGGAATCCTGCTGATTTCGGCCAAGTTCTTCATGCAGCCGACGCCCTCGGACAACTCAACCTGCTGGAGTGGGATGTCAGCGAACCCCCAGACCCGGACGATTACCCCCTGCTGACAGACTTTCACGACGCCTACGACCGCTGGCTGCTGGAAGAACAAGTCCGCGAAGTTTTTGAAAAATCTGACGCAAACAATGCAAGCACTACACGAACTGGTACCGAGCAGGCTGGAGCGAATGAAATTGCGATCGCTACTGAACTACCTTCAGGATGCGACGATAGCGCCAAACTTCATGGAACTAGCGGCCATCACCAAAATGAAGGATTGGGAAGCCAAAAGGGCGATCGGCTTCTGGAAGCAAGCGGGGCTGGTTCGGGAGATACAGGGCGAGTTTTATCACATCAGTCATCTGAATTAGTCCCACAAGCTACCTTCAACGACGAGCAGCCACCGAATCGAGGTGACGAACGCTCTCGCATTACATCAGCCCAACCGACACCCCCACATCATCTCAAACCGGGTACGACGGTCGGCCACAAATCGGGAGCGCATCTCGGAGAAATCGCAAAAATTTATTACTCCGGCAAGCGGCGGAAATGGCGCGCGAAAGTCGGGGCGGCTAACTACGACCTCGACAACTTGGTTGAGCAAAAAGTTCTCTCGTGGGATTTCCCCAAACCCCTGGGCAATTGGATCGAAACCGGCACCATGATGCTGCACTCCGATGCCTGCACTATCTGGACTCGCAAGCTGCCACCGACACAGAAACCTCTCGAAAATTGGACTCTTGCCGAGCTAACCGCTAAGCCGATTTGGCAGTTAAAGGCGATCGCCAAACGCTGCTGCCAAATCATCCCCGGCGGTCATCCCCGAACGAAGAGGGCATACATCCGCGCCATTCTGGCAGAGCAAGAACTGCGGGCGATCGCTCGTGAGAAAGACGCACCTAAACCGTTAGTCGATCGCGCAGCGCGGACTCAAATCAAACCTGCTGCGAAGAAACAAGCAGCCAAAAAGCGGGGAGAAACAGTCCCCGAGCCATTGGGTCAACAACTATCTCTCAACCTATTTTCCGCAGCTTCTTAACTAGCATGACAACCTCATTCTTTCGGTATGTCAAACCTTGGTTGCACCATCAACCACAGTTTGACGAACCAGACAATTTGCATCTTGCCAGCCTCTACGATTATTGGAACTTGTTTTGGGGAGCCGACACCAAGACCACAAGCGATTTGCCTTACTGGAGATACGAAGTGTATGACAGTTCAATGTCTTATATTCGCCTAGGTTTAGCCCTTCACGTCATCCGCCTGAAGCTATCGTCAGGTAACAAAAATTGGAGGGTTGTGTTTGAGGATTTCTGCAAAAGTTCTCCGGTAGGTAGCAGTTCCTACGCCAAGAAAATCATCAAAGCGGCTTCGGTGGCGATCGACTTAATCAACGACGGATTCAGCAAAATACCTAGCTGCATATCCCAAGCTTTGCCGCTCGCTAAATTCTGCTCGTCTCTGACCACTAAAGTTGGCGATAGTGTAACGCCATCTAACAGCGAACTCTCCCAAAAATGGCAAGAGGTTTTAGATTCAGCCCCTGACGGTCGCGTCACGGCCGCGCACGTAAAGGCCGTTACAGATGACGAGCCTCAAGAGAAGCCAACCACAATCAAAATCAAGAGATTCAAGCAGAATCTAGCTGATGAAGCGCGCGAGAGGGGCATTTCACAGCAAGAGCTAATCGAGGAGATTCTGGCAGAACGCTATCAAGAGCGATCGGATGAGCAGGCTGCTGAGGATGAATGTCTCGAAGGGCGATCGGATGAACTGGCTGAGCCAGAAGAAGAGTACACGCCAGAGCAGGAGGCGATGTTAGATGCCTTAGATGTTGTTTTTGAGGGTTACGGGCGATCGGGCATTAGATCCGACCGCGTGTCGGATTCATCTTAGAGGATAAACATGAAAACTTTCACCTACCGCCAGTCTGAACTACCACCAATCCCCCCAGGACTTGAAGTTGCCGTCGCCGAATTGGACACGCAAATTGCTGGATTGATTTGCGAAAACATTGGCAATTATAGAGCTTTATCAGAAATAGCCGAAATGCTCACAGATTGCATGGATACGTGCGATTTGAATCTCAATTCAATCCAAGTAGTCGCGGATACCACAAAAAAAGAATGCAGCAGCCTAAAAGATTTGCCAATAGATCAAAAGCAAATCATTTATTCATGTTTACGCATAAATTCAGTTGTGCTAGGTATGCTCTCTCAATTTACTGATTCGTCTCCCGAAGACGTGGCACAAAAAGTAGCAAATATAATTCAGGCTCAGGCTGAGCCAGTAACAGAAGCCGAGGTAGAACGCTTTATTGACGAATTGATTGAAGCTAGCCAATCTGGCGCTGATTATTTCTTTAAAAGGATGTAACAAAAATGAACAATCTGGATAGTTTGACCACCCACCAGAAAAGAGCAATTTTTGCTACAGCAATGGCGTTGCACCACGCTTGCTACTTGTTGTCTAAATTTACCACATCTTCGCCAGAACGCTTGCTATCCGCCATCAGCAACTATGTCTGTCCGGGGGTGATGGCTTTGCCCGAAGATTTAGTGGATGAAGTTTTGCTCAAATTGCTAGACCCTCAAAACGTCCAGCCTAACGGTTTTAGCATTATTTCTTGGAATCACAAAAAGGGGTGCAAGCGATAACCGCCTGATGATGGTCGCCTGACTCAGCGGCCGAAACTCCCCCTTTAAAAGGGGGAGTCGCGGGTTGAGTCCAAATCAACCGCCAGTTAATTAGGCAGCGGCTTAGGGTTTTAGTAATGAAACAAGCTGTCATGGCTTTTTAACTTTCATAAGCTCGGTTTCTGCTTAGTTAATTTGTTCCCCTGCACTAATTTATAGCTTTAAGAGTGAATTAGGCTCTTGTGGCCTTTGGGTGATTCATAAGCTTTGCTGCGGGGTTTTGGGAAACTGTCACCTGTAAGAATTAAATGCAAATTATTGGTCTTGATGTCAGCAAGTCCTCGATTTCTTGCTGCTTATTGTTAGAAAAACCAACAGAACCTCGACAATTTTATTACGATTACAATTTCCATAAATTTGAAGCTACGGTTACTGGTATTTGTGGATTATTAGCACTAATTGGCAATTCATCCGAAACAATTGCGGTGATGGAACCGACGGGGGTAAATTATCAAAAATTATGGGGAACTCAACTTGCCAGGGCTGGTGTAGAAGTACGGTTAGTTGGTCATAAGGAGCTTCGCTCTTTTCGGGAACACCACCTCGCTTTACCCGACAAAGATGACGATGCAGACGCTCTAGCGTTGGCGATTTACGGCTGGGATTATTTAGATTCTCCCCGGCGATTTTTGCAAATTAGGGATGAAGCGATTGTCACTATCCGGCGGCTCGCACTTCGACTGGCGCACCTCAACCGAGTGCAATCTCCCATCATTAACCGTGCAAGACAGGATTTAGCTTGGCAGTTTCCCGAAGTAGCTCTAATTAAATCAGTCCGCCACGGCGAAAAAGTGCCGTTGTTGTGGGGCTGGCTGTGCGGTCAAAGGCCGAGCGTAAAATACGATCTGCTTTATGAAAAAACTGTTGGGTTGGGAATTGGTGACAGCGCAAGGCTTCACGCGGCAAGGTTGTGTGACTTGCAGCGGGAAGAAATGGCGATCGAACACGAACTGCGACAACTTCTGAACGCTCCTCAGTTTGTACCCTATCGCAAGGTATTTGCTCGTTTTGGCTTTGGTCAAAGGGTTGAAGCCATCCTTCTCAGTCAGATTTACCCGCTGGAAAACTATCTAAACACCGACGGCAAGCCTGAGGTACGAATCAAAAAGGGCAGGAAATCTGGCAAGCCAACTAAGCGACATTTATCTCTACGGCGGTTCATGAAGGCTCTCGGCTACGCTCCTTCGCAGGAGAGCAGTGGCGATTTGCCAAAATCAAAAGTTGTTGGCGGGTCTGACTTATGCCGAAAAGCCCTTTGGCAGTGGGTGTTTACTCGGATTGAGCCTAAGCAGCGTCGCTTAAAAAATGATATTGGAGATCAGCTTGGGAAACTCATTGATGCGGAAAAAGCTAGCGGTCGGCCGGTCAAGCTGGTGCGATCGCGCATGGCGGCTAAAGCTGTCAAATTGTTGTTTAAGGAATTGGTTCAAGAATTAAGTGGCTAGTTCTTGCACGAACTTTCACTGGGTTATTATATCCCACCGCCGATACTGCCTCGGTTCGCCACTGAATTGCTAGAGTGAAAGTTACCCCAAAGAATTGGTTGAAAGCGAATCCCTTGTAGGGATAAATTAAAATCAGACTATTGATTGCTCCAATCCTTGCTTCCAGGTAGAGGTCGCCGTCCTGCCGTCAACTCTCAACTCTCAACTCAACCGAGATTTCTTGGGTTTTGTCAACTTCTCCAAGATGTTACAATATATTCAATTAGGAAATTTGCTCAAAAGTCGATTTATTGTAAAAAGTAACAAATGTTCCTGTCGGAATGAAAAATTGTTACTCAAGGGCAGGAACTTTCTTGCCACCACTTTATTCAAAAAGATTAAGCCGCTCAGTGCAGTGTCATTTTTATCTATACGCAAGCAATTACCGACGACCATGAACACCTCACTCAACACCCCTAAATTTCGATTAAACCGGATGCTGCGACAATCGTTGTTTGCAGGCATGATTTCCGCAGCAGCTTTGGCTAGCGGATGGGCTCCTGGCTGGTACGCACAATCCTCAAGCCCAGTTTTCGGAGCGGCAGCCCAAGCTCAAGACATTAGCAACGCCGAAATTACTAGCTACGCTCGCTCAGTCTTGGGAATAGAACCCCGACGGGAGGAAGCTATGAAGGAAATTAAAGGAATGGCTGGTGGCTCGGTTCCCAGAATAGTGTGCAACGAAACTCAGGGAATTAACAGCCTATCTGGAGGTATGCGCGGCGTGGCCGTGAATTATTGCCAACAAGCTAAAAAAATTATAGAAACCAATGGTTTGACAGTTAGTCGCTTCAACCAGCTAACTTTGCTCCAGCAAGCGAACCCGGCAATCAAACAGCGAATTCAAGCTGAATTGCTGCGGTTGCAACAAGCGGGAAATCAATAAAATTGATGGTTTGAGTCTTTCTTCCTCTCCCGTTCTATTGTTGGAGTTACTGGACGGTACGCAATCATTTTTGAGTAAATGCCGATCGCCTGTAAAGAAGTGCTTGACAAAATAACCAAAACATGGTATAGAACGGGAGCGGTTGAGAAAGAGATATTTGGTGCGACTGCGTGTCGATCGCAATTAGAAAGAAAAAATATATTCCTCAAAAAGTAGATGTGAAGTCAATTCCTTTGAGGAATAGAATAGAAGAATGCTAACTTTCACAAAACATTTGCCTGCAAATCCCGATGCTGTGGTCAACTTGAGTTTGCCGATGACAGCGGACGATCGCACTCGCAGCCGCCACCGATTCGAGACGGATACGGGGGAAAGCCTGCACCTGAGTTTGCCTAGAGGTACGGTATTGCGCGATCGAGATTTATTGCAATCAGAAGACGGTAGCTGTTTGGTACTGGTAAGGGCCAAACCTGAACCGGTGCTGACAGCGCGGGCTTCGACTCGCCTGCTGCTGATGCGCGCGGCTTATCATTTGGGAAACCGTCACGTAGCCTTAGAAGTTGCTGATGATTATTTAAGGCTTTCTCCTGACTCTGTTTTGCAGGGAATGCTGGAAAAAATGGGTTTGGAAGTAATAGAGGAAATTGTGCCGTTTCAGCCGGAAATCGGGGCTTACGCGCACAGTCACTGAAGGAAGAAGGAAGAAGGAAGAGGGAAGAAGGAAGAAGGAAGAGGGAACAGGGGAGTTGGGCAACTAGCAATGTACGGGATTTAACGGATTTAACGGATGGGCGATCGGCAAATGGTAGTGTACGGGATTTAATGGATATAAGGGAATACGATTCACTTAAGATTGTCCGAAGAGAGGAACGAAGCAAACAAGAGTGTCTATTTTTCATCGGTTTTCCCTGTTCTCATCTCTTAATTGAACCCTATTGGATTATATTATGCTCTCTTTGTCTGCCTCCGCAGACTTCGTTTTTGTAGGCGCGGTTTCAACCGCCGTCTTCTTTTTTATAGGCTAGGTGAACCCTATTGGGATATAACGGATGGACGATCGCAGTAATTCTCTTTTGTATTTGTTGCAGTTAGCTTTTGCACCTGTGGGAGCTTATAGTTATTCTGAGGGAATTGAGAGTTTGGTAGCAGCGGGTGCGATCGACAGCGAGAGTAGTTTGAGGAATTGGTTGGAAAATTCGCTGGAATTTGGGGCGGTGCGAGTAGAAGCTGCTGTGGCGGTACGGGCTTTGAGGGCGGCGAAGATTGGGGATTTGAAAGCTTTGAGTTACTGGAATGCTTGGGCGACTGCGACTAAGGAAACTGAAGAGTTGCGGCTGCAAAGTTGGCAAATGGGACGGACTTTGACGCGGTTGTTGCTGGATTTGCGTGAAGCGAAGCTATCCCGCAGGGAATCGCCCGTAGCTTCTGGATTGACAACTATTGTAAAAGATTTGGTGGAAGTTGGCGGCAATCAGTGCAATTTTGCGATCGGCTTTGGGATGGCGGCCGCTTGTTGGCAGATTGAAGAAGAAGCCGCCGTGGTAGGATATTTGTACAGTTGGGCTGCAAATTTGGCGGGTGCAGGCGTGAAACTGATTCCCCTTGGTCAAACCGCCGGTCAACAGTTACTGTTAGATTTGCAATCTCAAATTAGTTTGACGGCGCGAGAAGTTTTACAATTAGAAGATGATGACCTTGGTAGTTGCAGTTGGGGATTGGGACTGGCTAGCATGGCGCACGAAACTCAGTACACTAGGTTGTTTCGGAGCTGAAAATACGAAGGAAGAAGGAAGAAGGAAGAAGGAAGAAGGAAGAAAAACAAACTATGCCCAATGCCCATTTACCAAAATCGCTATGAGTGCTTTTCGTGTAGGAATTGCTGGCCCGGTTGGTTCGGGGAAAACAGCTTTGCTTGATGCTTTGTGCAAAACGCTGCGCCAACAGTACCAGATTGCGGTTGTGACTAATGATATCTATACTCAGGAAGATGCACAGTTTTTGGTTCGGAGTCAAGCTTTGGAGAGCGATCGCATTTTAGGAGTAGAAACTGGCGGCTGTCCCCACACTGCTATCCGCGAAGATGCTTCGATCAACTTGGTAGCGATAGAAGAGTTAGAACAGAAATTTACTAATTTAGATTTAGTCTTTGTCGAAAGCGGCGGTGACAATTTGGCGGCAACTTTTAGCCCGGAGTTGGTAGATTTGACAATTTATGTAATCGATGTGGCTGCGGGTGATAAAATTCCGCGCAAAGGCGGGCCGGGAATTACTAAGTCGGATTTGTTAGTGATTAATAAAATAGACCTCGCGCCTTTTGTGGGAGCAGATTTGGGCGTGATGGAACGGGATGCGAAAAAGATGCGCGGGGAGAAACCTTTTGTTTTTACTAATCTGAAGACTCAGGAAGGCCTAGCGTCGGTGGTTGATTTTGTGAAGGTGAATGTGGTTTAGGCGAATTAAAAAGGTTCGTAGTAAGGACTTTAGTCCTCTGATTCTGCGGACTAAAGTCCTCACTACAAACCTTACTCTGATTCTGCGGACTGAAGTCCTCACTACAAACCTTTTTAATTGCGATGTGACGGCGGACATCATGTTATTTGGCTGGATAGAGACTTTACGCTTTACCCTGATTAAAAATATCTCGTTCAATTAGCAGCTCTGTCAAATTTGCGCTAGTTACTCAACAATTCCCTGACTAAATTTGCCAAACGTTCTGTACTGTCTGTCACTGCTAAGCCAGCAGCAGCTTGAGACATTTTTGCTAAATATTCGGTATCTTTTAACAAATACAGCACTTTGCTTTGTAATACCTCTGCTGTGAGTTCGCTTTGACGGAATACGAAGGCTGCACCGGCTGCGGCAAATACTTCGGCGTTAAATCTTTGGTGATCGTCGGCGGCGTGAGGAAATGGAATTAAAATAGAAGGTACTCCGGTAACAGCTAATTCTGTTAGCGCGCTCGCGCCCGATCGACTAATTGCTAAATTTGCTCGCTGCAACAAACTCGCTACATTATCATAAAATGGCATTGACAAATATTGCTCGTGCTTCAAACTCTCAGCATCCGGGTCATTATTTCCGGTGAGGTGAATTACCCAAGCACCCGCCTCAAACCAAGCCGGAGCACACTCGCGCACTAATTTATTGACTGCGACAGCACCTTGGGAGCCGCCCATGACTAAAATTACAGGTACGCTGTCAGGAATTGGTAACTTTAGAGGCTGCGGGGCGAGGAATTGCGATCGCACCGGCGTACCAGCAACCACCGTTTTCGCGCCCGGTAAATGCTTGGCGGCTGCTTCAAATCCGATCGCCACAGCAGTGCAAAAACGACTAAACCACCGCGTCACCTTGCCGGGAATTGCGTTAGATTCGTGGAGAATCACCGGCAAACCCAAAGAGCGAGCAGCCAAAATTGCCGGTGCTGCGATGTAACCGCCGGTAGTAAATACTCCCTGAAAATTTCCTGTTTTGAGCAACTTCCGCACTTGAAGGATCGAGCCGAGGAGTCCGCCCAAAATCCGTACTGTACCGAGTCCAAATCGCTGCTGAAAGCCTTCAACGGCGATCGTGTGGAGGGGGTAAAGGGAAGAAACTAACTGCGTTTCCATGCGGTCTGGCACTCCCAGCCATTCGATGTCACAGTCGTGCAACTGTGCAGCGGTGGCGATCGCCGGAAATAGATGTCCTCCCGTGCCGCTAGCTGCAACCAACAACCGCAGGGGGGCTTTTGTCAAGGTATTTGTTTGTTTTACAAGTTCCACAGGTCGATCGATTTTAGATTAGAGGTTTTAGATTATTATGCTTATTGTTCCGGCAGTTTCAGCCAATTTTCAATCAGCCATCTAAAATTAGATTGTGCCGTGTCCCTCCTTCCGTTGTCAGTTTTTCGTTGCAGGCGAACAGTAGCTCGCACCGCGGCCCCTGACAAATAACCAAGTTATCATCTAATGCGTAATTTTTTGAATTTAATGCCAAGTGTATCTCAATATTTTGCCAGCCGTCGGGACAAAAAAGCCGATCTGGCGATGGTTTTTGGCTTGAACTGCGGCGAGTCGATCGCTCAAATGTTGTTATGTTTAGCATTGGTAAGTGCTGGCGTGCTGCATCCAACTGCTGTAGGCGCGATCGGGGCGGAGGCTGCGTCGGAGCGATCGACAATTGCTCAAACCCCAGCCAACGCGCCCGCAGAGTTCGCGAAACTACTAACAGAAATGGACGCAGCAGCCAACCGGCGCGATGTCAAAGCAGTCATGGAATTTTACAGCCAGAATTTCACTCATTCTGACGGCTTAAACAGCACCATCATGGCAAAAGCCCTCACCCAACTCTGGGAGCGATATCCAAGTTTGAATTACCGCACCGAACTCAAGTCTTGGAAAACAGAAGGTAGCGCCATTGTCGCTGAAACAGTAACTACAATTATCGGTACTCAAAAAAAGGATGGGATAGACTTAAATTTCAAATCTACCATCGGTTCTCAGCAGCGGTGGGAAAGTAACAAAATAGTTAAGCAAGAGATATTAGCAGAACAAACTCAGCTTAGTTATGGCAAAAATCCGCCCGTAGTTCAAGTGAATTTACCAGAGCAAGTGAAGGTAGGCCAAGAATACCATTTTGATGCCATTGTGCGAGAGCCGATCGGCAATGACATTTTAATAGGAAGTGTTGTGGAGGAACCGGTTACAGAAAAAACATTTTTTAATCCCTCCGCAGTCGAACTGGAATTGCTGAATTCCGGGGGGATTTTTAAAGTCGGTAAAGCTCCTGCTACCCCTAACAATCGCTGGGTTTCAGCAGTGTTGATGCGGCAAGGCGGTATCACGACAGTCTCTGTGCGCCTGCGGGTTGTCCAGTGAAAGAAGCCCGTAAACTTGCAACGGGAGCATCTGATTTTAGTCATGGGGCATGGGGGATGGGGCATGGGGGATGGGGCATGGGGCATTTTACCCTCCGAGCGAAGCCGAAGGGTGGGCATGGGCCAAACGGGGCATTGGGCATTAGTGCTGTAGATAGCGATCGAACAGCAGTCATCAGTGATTATAAAAAAGCAAAACCCCAATCTGCTCGGCCCTTCCCAAATCTAAAATCTAAAATCTAAAATCTAAAATCCTATGATTTCTCTCCAAAATCAAATTGTGTTGGTTACGGGTGCGAGTAGCGGTATCGGAGCAGCCTGTGCGAAAATTTTCGCCAAAGGTGGAGCCAAACTAATTTTAGCAGCCCGCCGCCTGTCCAAGCTCGATCGCCTTGCTAACGAACTTGCAGACACCAAATTGATTGCGTCGGCGAGCGAGATTCAATTGCTAGAATTGGACGTGCGCGATCGCCCAGCAGTCGAATCGGCGATTAGTGCGCTTCCCGAAACTTGGAAAAACATCGATATTTTGATTAACAATGCGGGATTGAGCCGCGGTTTAGACAAACTCCACGAAGGTAACTTTCAAGATTGGGAAGAAATGATCGATACCAATGTCAAAGGCTTGCTGTACGTGACTCGCGCGATCGTACCGGGAATGGTCAGCCGAGGCCGCGGACACGTCGTCAATATCGGCTCAATAGCAGGCCGCCAAGCTTATCCGAAAGGTAACGTTTATTGCGCTTCCAAAGCAGCCGTGAGGGCGATTTCTGATGGGTTGAAACAAGACCTTTTGGGAACGCCTGTGCGGGTGACGGAAATAGAACCGGGTTTGGTGGAAACAGAATTTAGTAATGTCCGGTTTCACGGCGATGCAGAAAAAGCTCAAAATGTCTATAGAGGATTGACGCCGTTGACTGCTGATGATGTGGCGGATGTTGTGTATTTCTGCGCGACGCGATCGCCCCACGTCAATATTAGCGAAGTCTTGCTAGTTCCGACAGACCAAGCTACCGCAACTCTGGTTCACCGAAACGAGTTTTGAGTTTTTAGCGGTAAGTTTCCGGATTTGAAGGGAATTGTGAGGAAGCTTAATTGGTAGATGCACCCTGATTAATTAACTCCCGACCAATTTTGGCCGGGTTTTTTTTTGCGGTATCGAGGGAGATGCTAAAAAAATTTGAGATTGTCCGGATTTTGAGGGAATTGTGAGGAAGCTTAATTGGTAGATGCACCCTGATTAATTAACTCCCGACCAATTTTGGCCGGGTTTTTTTTGCGGTATCGAGGGAGATGCTAAAAAAATTTGAGATTGTCCGGATTTTGAGGGAATTGTGAGGAAGCTTAATTGGTAGATGCACCCTGATTAATTAACTCCCCACCAATTTGGGCTGGGAGTTTTTTTGTCTGTATCGAAGCTTTCGCCACAAATTATCGCAGATTTTCTGAAAGTGTCCTGAAGAAGGTGCTGTTGAGCCGGAGATTAAATTAGTAGATGCACCCTGATTAATTAACTCCCGACCAATTTTGGTTTGGGGTTTTTTTTTTGCATAATTTAGGTATGACAACACGCAGCTACAGTTTGAGGGTTCGCCCATGTCGAGAAACCCGGTTTCTACGAGTTGTGCGTGAAGTTCCCAGAAATTTACCAAGAAACCGGGTTTCTGAAATTGCAAATTTTCTGAAAATATCCTGAAGAAGGTAATGTTGAGCCGGAGATTAAATTAGTAGATGCACCCTGATTAATTAACTCCCGACCACTTTTGGCGCGGGAGTTTTTTTTCGGTATCGAAGCTTTCGCCACAAATTATCGCAGATTTTCTGAAAGTGTCCTGAAGAAGGTGCTGTTGAGCCGGAGATTAAATTAGTAGATGCACCCTGATTAATTAACTCCCGACCAATTTTGGTTTGGGGTTTTTTTTTTCATAATTTAGGTATGACAACACGCAGCTATAGTTTGATGACTCGCCCATGTCGAGAAACCCGGTTTCTAGGAGTTGTGCGCGAAGTTGCTAGAAATTTACCAAGAAACCGGGTTTGTGAAATTGCAGATTTTCTGAAAGTGTCCTGAAGAAGGTGCTGTTGAGCCGGAGATTAAATTAGTAGATGCACCCTGATTAATTAACTCCCGACCAATTTTGGTTTGGGGTTTTTTTTGCATAATTTAGGTATGACAACACGCAGCTACAGTTTGAGGGTTCGCCCATGTCGAGAAACCCGGTTTCTACGAGTTGTGCGCGAAGTTGCTAGAAATTTACGAAGAAACCGGGTTTGTGAAATCGCAAATTTTCTGAAAGTGCCGTGAAGAAGGTGCTGTTGAGCCGGAGATTAAATTAGTAGATGCACCCTGATTAATTAACTCCCGACCAATTTTGGCCGGGTTTTTTTTGTCTGTATCGAACTGGCGCCACAAATTATCGGAGATTTTTTGAAAGTGTCCTGAAGAAGGTGCTGTTGAGCCGGAGATTAAATTAGTAGATGCACCCTGATTAATTAACTCCCGACCAATTTTGGTTTGGGGGTTTTTTTTCATAATTTAGGTATCACAACACTCAGCCAAAGTTTGAGGGCCCGCGCATGGGCGTCGAGAAACCCGGTTTCTAGGAGTTGTGGGTGAAGTTCCCAGAAATTTACGAAGAAACCGGGTTTGTGAAATTGCAAATTTTCTGAAAGTGTCCTGAAGAAGGTGCTGTTGAGCCGGACATTAAATTAGTAGATGCACCCTGATGAATAAACCCCAGCCAATTTTGGCCGGGGTTTTTTTTTGATCGAAAGCTGGATTAGTCGATCGACCTACAAGACTTCAAAAGACTGCACCTCAAGCACTGGCCCGATCATTGCAAAAGTCATCACATCCTTGCGGATTTCACCTTTGACGCTGACTTTCAAAGCTGCTTTTTTCAACTCAGAAGGAGCATCCTTAAGTTCGTAAGTTTCCCCATCTTCGCCGACTAAAGCCCAAGTACCGGGGCCTAATCCTTTGCGTTCAATTACGCCTTTTACTGTAATACTCATGCTGACTGCGCCTCTGTTTTAATTGCCAAACGTGCCAATCCAAAACACAATAAAGCATTGACAATCAAGAATGTTTGTGCTACTAAACCTGTTCCCAATCCCCAAACTGCGGGAGAGAGAATAGCATTGACTGCTAAACAGCTAGCAAAGCCGATCGATGTGGCGATCGCAATCCACTTCCACTCTCTGTGTCCCAACAGCAAAACAATCAAAATGCTGGGAATCAACACGCTAGCAAATAAGGGATTCAGCATACTGCTGCCATTAATTGCGCCGCCGAGTTCGGGGATAGAACTACCCATGATTCTCATCGGCCACTGCGGCAAGTCAAAGACAAACAAGTTGCGTAGGAAAAAGAACCCAGAACTTCCAGCCATCAAGCCGCCGGAAAAGCCCCAAGTCCATTGGAACGGAAAATAATTCCGCAAAATGAAAGCCAGCAGGTAAGAACCGAGTACCATGGCAATTTTGGGTAACAGGGCGACTGCGCCGCCGTCAATCCAGAAGCGGGGGCTGAGATAACCGTTGTCGCGCAGCCAGCGGAAGAAGTCGCGGAAGTTGACTTGACCTTTTTGGGCTAGCTGAACTGCTGCGCCTGCGTCTAGGTGTCCGGAACCAAAATGGTTTAAGGGGTCTTCTGTGACATTTCGCGAGGACTGCAAGAGTATGCTGCGAATTTGGTCTGGTTCTGTGATACCCGATGCTTTGATGAGGGCTGCAACGCCGGCGACGTGGGGAGCAGCCATGCTGGTGCCTTGGTAGGCTTCAAAGACTTCGGCACCTGTTTCTGGGTCGATCGTACTTTGCAGAATTTTGCCGAGTTCAGAACCACCGGGGGCAGAAATGTCAACCCCTGCGCCGAAATTGGAATAATCGGCTTTTTCGTCGTTGGGGCCGAGGGCGGAAACGCCGATGACGTGGGGATAGCGGGCGGGATAGGAAGCGGAACTCTCGCCGGAGTTGCCGGCGGCTGCGATGATGACAACGCCTTTAGAATGGGCGTAGTCGATCGCCTCTGCCATTAACTGACTTTCGCCACCGCCGCCTAAACTCATGTTGATGACATCTGCGCCGTTGTCAGCCGCAAATTTAATCGCTTCGGCAATGTCGGAAACTGTACCGCCACCGCTGCCGCTTAATACTTTGAGTGGCATTAAAGATGCTTCGTAAGCGATGCCTGCGACGCCGTAATTGTTGTTAGTTGATTGGGCGACTGTACCGGCGACGTGAGTACCGTGGCCGTGGTCGTCGTAGGCTTCGGCGCGATCGTTTACAAAGTCGTAGCCCGGTACAAATTTGGTTTCTTTTAAGTCGGCGACGGGAGTTATGCCCGTGTCAATTATCGCTACTGTTGTGCCGCTGCCTTTGGTTTCGTTCCAGGCAGATTCTACGTTGATGCTGCGGAGATTCCACTGCTTGGTATACAGGGGGTCATTCGGAATCTCGAAGATGTCGTAGACGTAGTTCGGTTCAATGTATTCGGTATCTTTAGCCAAATTTGATTTTTTCAGGGCCGAAAGCAACGTGCGATCGCCCTTGACAACATAGACATTATCTGATGCTGAGAATTGGCTGTTGAGTTGCGGTGTGATTTGGTACTGTTGGGCGATCGCATTTACTTCTTTGGCAATCTCAGCAGCACCGATATCTTCGCGGAAATCCAGCACAATCGAGTCGTAAGTGCCTTGAGTAGCCAGTCCTGGGAAATTTGAAATTGCCCAGCCGATCCCGATTAAAAATAAGCACAAAAGGAAAAACTTTTTCATGGCCGATGTCCGTGTAGGGAAGGCTTGTTCACCACAATAACCCAATTTTCAGTGCGATCGCCAGTTTTAGGGGTTGCGACTTCTGGATAACTGGCGGGCTGGCGTTTGGTATTGGGGGGTACGGGCTGTTGCTCGATCGCAAATCATCTAATTTCTAGTTTAAATTGCCGAGCAAGTTTGAGAAGTTCAATCAATTGTATGATGATAGCAGATGGCAAACAGAAGCGGGAGTATTTTTTACAAGGATATTGCATGGAAAGAGGTTTAATGTGGCTGCCACTGCTGGCACTTTTTATCGGGCTCGCTTGGGCTGGATGGAACGAGTATCGAAAGCTAGAAGCGTATCGCGTCTGGGCGGAACAATTTGCCAAGGCAAAGTACGATATTTATGCTGTACTAGGTCAGCAAGAAGACTGTTTGACATGGGGGAAACCTACTCGCAGCGGGCCTGTGAATTTGCAAACTTTTTCCTTGAAAAATGTGCAGTCGTTACGGTTGTTAGTTAACGGTGCTGTGGTAGAAGATTTAGAGTCGCCGCCCAATTCGGGAAAGGCGATCGCCCTAGAATTTTTGTTAAAAGACGCTGCGCCAGTGCAGGTTCCTTTTACAGAAGTTCCTCTAGCGACTAAATGGGCAAAGTATTTGCAGCAAGAATTGCAGCGATTCCTCTAAAATATCGAGTCAACACCATTTCTAAATCTTCTAATTTCTGGCAGATAACCCGCCATCAAAAAGGTTCGTAGTGAGGACTTTAGTCCGCATAAAATCAGAGGACAAAAGTCATCAGTGCCAACGCAAAAAAGGTTTGTAGTGAGGACTTTAGTCCGCAAAAACCCGAGGACAAAAGTCCTCATTGCCAACGTAAAAAAGGTTTGTAGTGAGGACTTTAGTCCGCAAAACTCCGAGTCTAAAAGTCCTCATCGCCAACGTAAAAAAGGTTTGTAGTGAGGACTTTAGTCCGCAAAACTCCGAGTCTAAAAGTCATCATTACCACGTAAAAAGTGTTATGTAATCAGACTAAAAATCGTTTTACCTTCCCCTTTTCCTTCCCCTCCGAATGCAAATACAGGAATTTTTACAGCGCTATCAAGAGGGAGAGCGCAACTTTGCTCATATTGACCTCAGCGGTGCTAGTTTAAGCGGTGTCAATCTTCGAGAAATAGACTTAACTGGTGCTAACTTGACCGGTGCTAATTTGAGCTGGTCTTTTTTGAGCAATGCTAAGTTAATTGGGGCTTGTTTGCGCCGTGCAGATTTCCGCAGTGCGGGGATGGCTGGGGCGAATCTGACTGGAGCAAATTTGAGCGGAGCAAATCTTACGAAAGTCGATTTGCGGTTGGGTTGTTTGCAAGCAGCGGATCTTAATTGGGCGGCGCTGGGCGAGGCAGATTTGGGTGGTGCTAATCTTCAAGGAGTTAAATCTGACCAAATTAATTTGGAAAAAGCTAAACTCGACGGCGCGCAGTTGATGGCGGCGGAATTGATGGAGGCGAATCTGAACCGGGCGAGTCTTGTTGGTGCGAATTTAACGGGTGCTAATTTGCGGGAAGCGCATTTGGTGGAAGCGAATTTGCGATCGGCAATTTTGAGCGGTACAAATTTGATTGAAGCCGACTTGAATGGTGCTCAAATGCGATCGGCAAATCTGACTGGCGCTGACTTGCACCGAGCCGTGCTGGTGGGGGCGGATTTGACTGAGGCGGTGCTGGATCGGGCTGATTTGAGTCGAGCTAATTTGGTGGGTGCTTATCTGTTAAAAGCGAGTTTTAAACAGGCACTTTTGGTGCGTTCTAACTTGCAGGAAGTGTACTTGCTGCGGGCGGATTTGAGCGAAGCTAATTTGCGGAGTGCTGATTTGCGGAAAGCTGATTTGAGCGGCGCTTATTTGATGGATGCGATGTTGGCTGAGGCGGATTTAAGAGAAGCTTGTTTGATTGAGTGCCGTTTGATTCGGACGAATTTGGAGGGGGCGCAGCTTACGGGTTGCTGCATTGAAAATTGGCAGGTTCAAGATGTCGATCTGTCAAAAGTTGACTGTCGCTATGTTTTTACTGAGTTTGATTATATTTCCAAAGTTGCGGCAAATCGCTTGCCAGCAAATAGCGATTTTGAGTCTGGGGAATTGGGGCAGCAGTATCAACAGGAAAGTTCGATTGTGGAGGTTTGTTTTGCCCAATCTCCTAATTGGGAGGCTTTGGTGTTTACGGTGCGTCAGGTGGAGTTGGAGAGCTACGAGCTAAGGTTGAAGGTGAATTTTTTTGAGTCAGTGGGGGAACGAAATTTACTGCGGCTGAGCGCGAGCCGTTTGGTGAATGGCAAGATTTTGGGCGATCGCATTTTGGCGCTTTATCCAGATATGTTGGAAAAGGTTTTAGCTAAGGGTGCTGAAATTTTGAGTTTGCTAGGATTGGCTGTTGGCGATAACGGTTCGCAGGTGGAGTCAGCCACACCGCAGCCACCGATGCCAGTACCAAAAGAGGTGTTGCTCAGAAGGCAGGAAATCTACGAGCGAATGGTGCGCCAAATTTCGTTTATTTTGATGTCTCAGACGCCGGATAAATTCGCCCAAAGCGTGCAGCGGTTGTTGGATTATTTGAAGCAGCAAGGTATCCCGACAGAGCAGATTCAGAAGAAAGTCATCAGTCAGGCGATCGTGCAACGGGCGAAGCAAGATCCTGGTTTTCGGGAACAGTTGCTGAGGTGGGAGAAAACGGCGTCAGCGAGTGTTCGCTGTTCGATGATGGGGGAAGCGGTACGATTTGCGATCGCCCTGTTGTGGGAATAAATCGATTGGCGATTTGGGATTGTTAAAAACTGACAACTGACAACTGTCAACTGTCAACTGTCAACTGTCAACTGTCAACTGACCAATCTTGCCTCACCAGTCGGCGGCCCGCTAAGGCCCGCACTTGCTCGTCTGTGTCGGAAACTGCGAGCGATCGCACCAGCGGCAAAGTTTCTGGATTTTCGGGATAATGTTCGATAATTGCTTCGAGTGCTGTAAACCGGGGATTGTAAGCAAAAGAACCTATGCGATTGTAGGGATCGGTAAGAGCTCTCTGACGCAAAAACTCAAACATTCCCGGTTCGTCCTTCCATCCCCGGATTAACTCTACCAGGGCGATCGCCCGCACCTGCGAATCCTCATCCTGGGCGGCCCTAATTTTCAGCCACTCAAAAGTTTGAGGCCCATTTGTCCGCCCGCGGGCTAACTTTTGCAAAGCGATTTGCCTCAGAGCCGGACTCTCATCGCCCTCTGCTTTAGCCTCCAGCATCCGCAAAGTTTCAGCACCATCGGGCCAGTTGCGAGCGAGTTCATGCACCGCCACTTCGCGCACCTCTTCCTCTCTAGCCTCAAGCTGAATTTTCAACAAAGGCAAGGTTTCCGGGTCTTCGGACCATCCCCGTGCTATTTCTCGCACCAGCACGCTCAGCAAGTGAGCATCTGCTTCCGACTCCACCAGTTGCTTGAGAAAAGGCAGTGTCTCGCCCCGGTGTCCCCAGCCTCTTGCTATCTGTTCCACCGCCGTTTCTCGGACGTTGATGTGTCTGTCTGATTCAGCCAGACACATCAACCACTCAAAGACTTCGAGACTGGCTGACGGTAACGTGGCTGCTGCTACAACTACCACTTGGCGCACAGTCCAATAATCGTCTGAGGCAACAATTTGTTGCAGCAAGGGCAATGTCTCGGGGTGTTCGGGCCAACCGGAGGCGATTTGTTGCAGGGCTATTTCGCGCATTTCGGCGTCGATATCGGCAGTAGCTATATTTTGCAAAAAAGCCAGAGTAGCCGGGTTAGAGGGCCAGCCAGAGGCAATTGCTTGGACTGCTGCCTGCCGGACGCTGGAACTCGGGTCGGACTCGGCGACACTTGTCAGCAGCGGGTAAATGTCTGGTTCGTCGGGCCAGCGTGAGGCCAATTCTTCGATCGCCGCTGTGCGTACTTCTTCGCTGCTGTCGGAGGTGGCTAGGGTTTTCAGCAGCAGGCAAACCTCGGCCTCGGCGGGCCAGCCTGCTGCCAATTCCCGCACCGCTACTGTTCGCAGCGTAGAACTTCCTGTATGGGCAAGGTTTTTGAGCTGGGACAGCGTGCCTAAAATGCTGTGCCAACCTCTGGCTATTTCTTGCCACGCTACGACTCGCACTCCCAAATTTTCGTCGGATTCGGCGGCGGTTCTCAGCAGCAGCAAGGTATCTGTGCGATCGGGCCAATGAGTGGCTAATTGTTCCAGCGCGCAGGTGCGGACTGCGGGACTGCGATCGGATTGAGCCAGTATCGCCAGCAGAGGCAAGGTATCGCTCTTAGAGCGCCAACCTGAAGCCATTTCTTGGATTGCTGCCGATCGCACTGCCCAACTTCGATCGGATTTAGCCAGGTTTTTGAGCATCAGGTAAATTTCTGGTTCGTCGGGCCAACCGCAGGCTATGGCTTTGACTGCTGTAGCGCGGACTTCCCCGCTGTCGCTGGAGTGTGCCAGTATTTTCAGCCATGGCAGGGTTTGCGGGTCGTTTTTCCAAGTTTGGGCGATCGCCGCGATCGATCGATAGCGAATTTGATAAGTTTCCTGCAATTCTTGAGCGCTTTGATAAAGAATCAGAAAAACCGTGCCGTATTGCGATAGCTTTTTTAAAGCATTTAACAGTTTTTTTTCTGTTGCTTCATTGACGCCACCTTTAATTTTTGATAGACATTCTGCTGCTAAAAATAAATTAATAAATCTTTCTTGTTGCCCGTTAATAGCGGTCAGATATTCTATAATTTCATTCGCTGTTTCTCGATCGACCTTGGCTGCGATTTCTCTCAGGAATTCATGTAAAGATTCGTCGCGCCAATGCTGGCCGAAAACTTGTGTTGTAAGTTCGACCCCAGTCAGTTGACCGCTTTTGAGTTGTGCGTCGATTAACTCGGCGACAGTCTGGGGATTATTTTCGGAAACAAGTTTTTTTAACAACATACCGAGCTCTTGCCCCCTGGATTTTGTTGGTATCGAAAATCAGAAATCATCTTGGTTATTAGTTTAGAGGTTTTTGAGTTGGGCAAGTATGCAGCCGACGATCTAATCTATTTTATACCAAAGCTACTTGCTCTGGAGAGCCTCAAGGCAAAATCCGCCACCACCCACAGGAATGTTGGGTGGTGGCGGATGGATGTCGAACAATTAAGCTTTTGAATCTAGCTAACAGCTACTTGGACGCGAGATCCTGCAACCCGAACCGTAAAAGTCGGAATTTTTACGGTTTCATCGTCCAAACACTGGCCCGTGGCCAAGCTAAAATTCTGCTTGTAAATGGGAGAAGCAACTTTCAGAGTGCCGTTGCGATCGCCCACAAGTCCCCGCGACAACACAAAAGCCTTGCTAAACGGGTCGTAATTGCTCAAAGCATACACTTCATCCTCGTTTCCGACTCGGAAAACTGCCACCTGTTCCCCAGCTACTAAAGCGCACACGCCCGTATTCGGGGCGATCGCATCCAGCGAGCACACATCTACCCAAGTTGTCACTGTATCGGAAACCTGTAATGATTGAACCATTTTTTTTCCTGTTAATTTAATACAATTTCCTTCACAATTTCCGGTTACAAACCGCTAAATTGGCTTGTAGTGAGGACGCTCGCGTCCTCTTAAAACTTTTGCGGACTCAGCGTCCTCGCTACAAACGTTATCACGCTAAATTGGTTTGTAGTGAGGACTGAGAAGTCCTTTTAAAGCTTTTGCGGACTAAAGTCCTCACTACAAACCCGATCGCGGTTATTTGGTTTGTAGTGAGGACGCTCGCGTTCTTTTAAAGCTTTTGCGGACTAAAGTCCTCACTACAAACCCGATTGCGGTTATTTGGTTTGTAGTGAGGACTGAGCGTCCTTTTAAAGCTTTTGCGGACTAAAGTCCTCACTACAAACCCGATCGCGATTATTTGTCCGAAACTCCAGCTAGGGCTTTTTCACTATCGTAAGCAGGGCGAGTTTGTCCCCGTTCCTCGACGCGAACAATATTCGGATCGGGTAAATCGGAATTCACAAAATGCTGGAAGCGCTGTACTTTTTGCGGGTCTTCCACCGTTGTTTTCCACTCGCACTGATAGGTATTTACCAAATGCTCCATCTGCTCTTCCAATTCAGCACAAATGCCGAGAGAATCTTCAATTATTACTTGCTTCAAGTATTCAATACCGCCCTCAAGTTTGTTCAACCAGGTAGCGGTACGTTCTAAACGATCCGCCGTGCGAATGTATAACACCAAAAAGCGATCGATATACTTGATCAAAGTTTCTTTATCGATATCAGATGCTAGCAAAACCGCGTGCTGCGGTTTGATACCGCCGTTGCCGCACACGTACAAATTCCAACCATTCTCAGTAGCAATAATCCCAAAATCCTTGCTTTGAGCTTCCGCACATTCGCGAGTACAGCCAGAGACAGCAGATTTGAGCTTGTGGGGCGATCGCAAACCACGATAACGCAATTCAACTTCGATCGCCAAACTTGTCGAATCCTGCACCCCAAAGCGACACCAAGTGCTACCAACACAAGATTTTACAGTCCGCAAAGCCTTACCGTAAGCGTGGCCAGACTCAAATCCCGCATCGATCAAGCGGCGCCAAATATGCGGCAACTGATCCACCCGAGCCCCAAACAAATCGATCCGCTGTCCGCCAGTAATCTTAGTATAAAGCCCAAAATCCCTGCCAACTTCTCCCAAAACAATCAACTTCTCCGGCGTAATTTCTCCACCCGGAATTCGTGGCACAACTGAATAAGTACCGTCGCGTTGAATGTTTGCCAAATAGTAATCGTTGGTGTCTTGCAAACCGACGTGAGACTTCTCTAGAATATGGTCATTCCAAGTAGAAGCCAGCATCGAAGCAACAGCAGGCTTGCAAATTTCGCAGCCGCGCCCTTTGCCGTGTTTGGCGATCGTCTCATCAAAGCTTTTCAGCTCTTGAGTGCGAACCAAGTGGTACAATTCTTGACGGGAATATTCAAAATGTTCGCAGAGGTGATTTTTGACCGCAAACCCGGCTTTCTTCATCTCCGACTTAAAGATGTCTGTCACCAAAGGCACGCAGCCGCCGCAGCCCGTACCAGCTTGAGTGCATTTCTTGACGCTGGCGACATCTGTTAAATTGCGATCGCGAATCGCCTCACAAATCTGCCCTTTACTGACATTATTGCAAGAACAAATTTGAGCCGAATCTGGCAAACTCTCCACACCAAAACCCGCAGCCGCTCCGCCTTCCCGCGGTGGCATCAACAAATCTTCAGGATGCGGCGGCAAAGCAATTTCATTTTGCATGAATTGCAGCAAAGTTCCGTAAGCAGAAGCATCTCCGACGAGAATACCGCCTAAAATCCGGCTGCCATCTTGATTTAAAACTAATTTTTTGTAAGTACCTTGGAATGTGTCAGCAACAACAATCTCTTTAGCACCAACAGACTTGGCAAAAGCATCACCAAAACTCGCCACATCCACTCCCAAAAGTTTGAGTTTCGTGGACATATCTGCACCGGTGAAAGTGCTAGCGCTCTCCTCTGCTGCGCTGCTCAAAATATCTGCTGCAACGCCAGCCATTGTATAGCCCGGGGCAACTAAGCCGTAGATGCGATTTTGATAAAGCGCGCATTCGCCGATCGCATAAATATCAGGATCGGAAGTTTGGCAGCGATCGTTAATCGTAATCCCACCACGTTCTCCCACTTCTATCCCGCAACCTCTGGCAATTTCATCGCGCGGGCGAATACCAGCAGAAAACACAATCATATCTGTTGCCAATTCCGAACCGTCAGCAAACAGCATTGTAGTAACTTTGCCATTTTCGCTAACAATTTCGGTGGTAGATTTGCTGGTGTGAACCGAAACCCCTAACTCCTCAATTTTATTACGGAGAATCGCACCACCAACCTCGTCAACTTGCACGGGCATCAGCCGCGACGCAAACTCAACCACATGAGTTTTCAAGCCCATATTTTGGAGAGCATTAGCGCATTCTAAACCCAACAAGCCGCCACCAATTACCACACCAACTTGGCAATTTTTAGCATAATCCGACATCGCCTCCAAGTCGTCAATTGTCCGGTAAACAAAAGTACCAGCAGCGTCTTTGCCTTTGATCGGCGGTACGAATGGATAGGAACCCGTAGCGAGCACAATTTTGTCGTAGGGAACCTCTAAACCGTTGGCTGAAGAGACTGTTTTTTGTTCCCGATTGATGGTGACTGCTTTGTCACCGATGTGAATCTTTATGTCATTTTTGTGATAAAATCCAGGTGCAACTAGGGATAAATCTCCCGCTGTTTTGCCAGAGAAAAATCCGCTGAGGTTTACGCGATCGTAAGCAACGCGCTGCTCTTCACAGAAAGTAATTAAATTCCAGTTTTTGGCAGCATCCGAGCTCACCATTAACTCTAGGAATTTGTGACCTACCATACCATTGCCGATTACAATCAGGTTTTTTTTGGCTGTCATAAAAAATCTCGGTAAGTGGGAAACGAGCGTGGCTTGAGCCTCGCTCGTGGGAAACAACGCGGGTGGTTTTAACCACCGTGAATCTTTCCATTACCGCCTTGGGAATTGTTTGACTCTTGTGTACTTTTGTAATGTACTTTCAATGGGACAATTACCATTTCAAGCTTCACAATCCGCGATCGCATAATGGTTGCCTTTGTTGGGCCTCCCTTGCGGGGTAATGTTCGCTTCGCCAATGTTATGAGGGCTTGTGAGGCTAGCAGCACTGTCTCAGTGACTTTAAGACTGTTTAACCACTAGCGATAGAGCGGAAAACTAGCGTCGCATTCTCCGGTATCGTGACCCAAATAACGTAGACCTCAAAAGTCTTAGGCTGGTCAGAATAGCTTGCTTCGAGACTTGCTCGCGACCAAGCTCAGTGTCTTTAGACCTGAGTTCCTGACTAGAATCTCTTTTATCTGGTTTATCCGTCGTTGGCTTTATTAATATAAGAGTTTGTTATAAACTTTTGTATATCTAGATACAAAATATTATTTTTTATGCAATTTTTGAATGCTTCCGATTGCATTTTTGCATGAGGTCTGGTGGCAGTTGGCAGTTGACAGTTGATATAGCAATCCTAAATCATTATCAAAACCATAACATAAATTTGATTTCCCCAAAGTTCATCAGTACACTGACACATGGAAAATTATTTAAGATTGCTATATAATAAACTTAATACAACTTTACTGCCTATTCCCAGGAAATTTATAATTAAACCACGTCCGGTTAAAACAAAACCTATGACCTACACCCCATCCAAACTACTTAGGTTTGAGGAATTTATTACCCAATATGGGGATAATACACGCTATGAACTCATTGACGGAGAACTCAGAGACATGGAACCGACTGGCCCTCACGAAGCAGTTGCAGGAAGTATTGCGGGTAGAATTTATGTCGAAATATTTCGTGCTAATTTCAATTGGTTAGTGCCAAAAAATTGTTTAATAAAACCCCTATATGCTGAAGCAACAGCACTGCGTCCTGACGTAATTGTTTTAGATAAAGCAGAAATTGGTACTGAACCGCTTTGGCAAAAAGAACCAGTAATTTGTAAAGGTAGTACCGTTAAGCTTGTTGCTGAAGTAGTCAGCACTAATTGGCAAGATGATTATGCAAGGAAAGTGGAAGAATACGCTTTTTTGAATATCCCAGAATATTGGATTGTAGACTTTCGGGGGTTGGGTGGTTTCCAATTTATCGGCAATCCCAAACAACCTACTTTCACCATCTACCAGTTAGTAAATGGGGTGTACCAGCAGCAACAATATCGCTTGGGAGATACTATTTCTTCTTACCTATTTCCAAATTTACAATTAAAACTAGACGATATTATGCCCACTTGAAACTTCTTTATTTTGTTACTTTTACGTGTGGTTTGCCTCTGTCAACTGTCAACTGTTTAAGCTCCCATGCCCGAATACTGCTTCAAACCCTGCCGCCACAGCCAGCGATTCCACACAAAAAACAGTGCCACCCAACCCAGCATCACCAACAAACCGCGGCCAACATCAACAGGTAATCCTATCAAAATTGAAGCGGGAAAATGAATTAAATAAGGAAACGGAGTCCATAAAACCACTGCGCGCACCTGTGGTGGAAACACTTGTAGCGGTGCGATAAGTCCCGATAAAAACAGATAAATCAAAAACCAGAATTGTTCGATCGCCGTTGCGCGCTCTATCCAAAAAGCAAACAGCGCAAAGGTATACTGGATCAGGAACCGCAAGCAAAAAGCCAAGACGATAACCAAACAAAATAGCAAAAATCTACCGAAACTCGGCAGCCAAAAAGCTTGGGGATAAAGTGCAAAAAACAGCAGGATCAATCCGAATACAAACGGGAGCCTCGCAAACCTTTCGGAAACGTGAGACGCGAAGTGGTGCCATACTGGATCTAAAGGCTGCAACAATCTATTGGATAAATTGCCTTGCACTACTTGTTTTTCAAAGTCCCAAATCACCCAAACTACATTAGTTTGCCGTACAATGAAAGCTGCTAAAAAGTAACGGGCAAAATCGAGCGAATTCAGCCCGAATTGACCAGTTTGTGATGCCTGCATCCACACGCCCATCAAGATAAATGGTAAAGCTCCCGACAGCGCCCACAAAAATAACTCCGCCCGATACTCGAGCATATAAGCGTAGTAGGTGACGAGCAAAGTTTTAGCAATTATGATGATTTTTTTCATAGAGCGCATCTCAATAAATTGTGTAATTTTAGAGTTAGATGGTGTCTGTTGAATTGCCCGCGATCGAATTTTATCGATGGGTGGGGGCGGGTTTGTATATTTCCTCAATGTGAATGAAAGATTGTTGGTTAGCCCGCCCTATAATTATTGTGCTTAATTCAATTGCACTCTATTTTTCCTTCGCATAAATTACACTTTTCCTGTGCGAAATACTCGGCCGATAACCTCTTCAATTGGCGGGTCAGTAACGGTCAAATCTATCACTTCCAAATCAGCTAAAATCTTTGATACACTCGCTGTCAACTCCTCTCTTTTTACCAAAAATCGCACTGAATTACCTTCAATCGATTCTACCTCGCCGTAAGCAAAAGCGCTATTTTTTGCGATCGGTTCCGCTAATTTTACCTGAACTTCTCGATAAGGTGCAAATCTGTCGAGCAATCCGTCCAGACTGCCATCATAAACTAATTGCCCTTCATGGATTAACAAAACTCGCTTGCACAAAGCAGTAATGTCAGCCATGTAGTGACTTGTCAAAAGCACCGTTGCTTGAAATCGCTCGTTATATTCCCGCAGAAATTGTCTGACGCTAAACTGGGCGTTGATATCCAAACCTAAAGTCGGTTCATCTAAAAATAGTACCTCCGGTTGATGCAGCAGCGCGGCCATCAATTCAGCTTTCATGCGTTCGCCCAAAGACAACTTACGCACCGCCTGGTTTAACTTGCCTTCTAGTGACAGCATTTCTGTCAATTCTCCGACTCGTTGGCGGTAATCTTTATCGGAAATTCCGTAGACAGCGGCATTGATTCGCAGGGAGTCGAGTACGGGTAAATCCCAAATTAGCTGCTGTTTCTGCCCCATGACTAAGGTGATTCTTTGCAGAAAATCTGCTTGGCGGCGGAAAGGAATACGATCGCACACTGTCACTGTACCACTAGACGGATAAATCAAACCAGTCAGCATTTTCAGCGTCGTAGTTTTGCCCGCACCGTTAGCCCCGAGAAATCCCACCACTTCCCCGGGTTCAATCTTGAAAGAAACGCCCTCAACTGCTTTGATATTGCGGTAATTGCGCTTAAAAAAGTGCTGCAATGTTCCTTTGAGTCCCGGTTCCTTAATGGCTACCGGATAAACTTTGCTCAAGTCTTCAACTAAGATAATTGGCATGGGATCTACTTTTAACTTTTATTTTAATCTGCGATGTGGCGATCGAACTTGTGCCAAGATGGAGCAAGCTGTCTAGCAGGGTGTGCCCTTTGCACAAAAAGTAACTTGGTTCGGGTACACCGTACTAAACTGTAGAATATTCCCAAGAATATTCCCAGATATCCATTATCACATCCCACAAAATTTACAACCATGGTACTCACCCCCGATAATTCAGGCATCTCTCGTTTGGTAGGAGACAATACTGCTGAAAATATTACACTCGCACCTGGACAACTTGCTCGTTTTCCTGGGGGAGTTTGGATGCTGGGCGGTAATGATACCGTCAGGGGCGCATCAGATGCAGAAAGGATTTTTGGTAACGATGGTAAAGACAGTCTATTAGGCGGTGCCGGCGATGATTCTATTTACGGCGGCAAAGATGACGACGATGTTTTGGGAGAAGCTGGGAACGATTTCTTGACAGGAGATAGAAATAGCGATTTCATCGATGGCGGTGCGGGCAATGATTTGCTGCGCGGCGGACAAGGTGTTGATTTATTGGTTGGGGGTGAAGGTAGCGATACTTTAATTGGCGATAGAGATGTGGATATTTACAAAGGAGGTGCGGGGAACGATGTGTTTGTTTTTAGAGTCGATCAAGCGGGCATCAAATCTGCGGGATTTGAACTTCCTGATGCGGTAATTGTGGACTTTGACAAGTCTAGCGATTCGATCGGCATTAGTACGGCTTTTACCAGCAGTAATATCACTTTTGAACAGGTAAGTTATAGCTTGAACGATCCGAGACTGCTGCTGCTAGATCCAGGAACTATAGCGGGGGGAACGAGTTTGTTAGCTAAGGGTGGAATCTCGCAACGAAGTCTCGATCCCGATGGCAACGGCCGCGTGGAAGCGACTAATATTAGATTTGGTTTGACGAATGCTTTGTTAGGAACTGTGTTGAATGTGACTCCGGCAGATTTAACCGGCCGTTTGATTAATGCTAGTTCTGTGCTTTAATTTGTAGGTGTAGGGTGCGAATTACGCACCTTACCCATGATCCACGATCTAACTCACCGTCAAAACTGCACGATAGCGGACTTGATTGTCGCGGACTTTCTGCATTGCTTCATTGGCTTGTGCGATCGCAAAAACTTCGACAATCGGCTCAATCCCAAACTTATCTGCGATCGACAGCATTTCATTAATCATAGCGCGACCGCCGATCGGAGAAGCCATAATTCGGCGGCGCTTTGCTAGCAGTGAAGATAACGGAATGCTCAAAGGTGCGTTGGGAACTCCGACAAAAGCAAGCGCACCGTCAGAATCGAGACAATCAATGTAGGGAACCCAATCTAAAGCAGCAGGAACAGTGCTCAACAAAATATCTAATTTGCTGCTGGGCGCTTGAGGGCTTTCGCCATTTCCTACTACAATAGCTTCGTCTGCTCCCATTTTATGTGCAAGTTCTGCCTTATCTTGGGAAGTAGTAAAAACTGTAACGCGGTTGCCTAACTTTTTGGCAAATTGCACCGCCATGTGTCCCAAACCGCCGATACCAAGAATGCCAATTTCTTGCCCGGAACTCATGCCCGCATTCCGCAAACCCTCATAAACAGTAATTCCACCGCACAACAGCGGCCCGGCTGCTTTAGAATCGATGCCTTTGGGAATAGGAAAAGCAAAGCGGGAATCTACCATCAAATAGTCGGCAAAACCGCCCGGGCCTGTAACAATTAATGCTTGAATGTTATCGCAGAGATTTTCGTTACCGCGCAAGCAGTCGCGGCACTGCAAACAAGATGACCTTTGCCAGCCGACACCGACACGATCGCCCACTTTTAAATGAGTCACTTGCGGCCCTATTTCCGCCACTTCTCCGACAACTTCGTGGCCGGGAACCAGGGGATATTTCGATTGACCCCAATCGTTGTCAATCATGTGCAAATCAGAGTGACAGATGCCACAACTCAAGACTTTGATCAGACATTCGTGTACTTTTGGCGATTCGACATCAAATTTGTATTCCTCAAGCAATCCGCCTGGTTTTTTGACTGCTAGTGCTTTAATTTGCATGATGGTATTTCCTGGTTTGCTTGTCATTATAGTTAATAATGATTCGCTCCGGAGCTGCTTGAAAAATATCTTTCTTTAGTGGTATATATTTGGTTGACCCGCCTCTATGACTCATGCCCATAGTGTACGCAATGCACGCCTTACTAATTCCCCACTCCCTATTCCGCGTTACAAATTAGGTAGGATTATAACTTGCCTTTTTCCATTGCCCACTGCATCAAACCGGGGAATAAGCGATCGGCTTCCGATTAGGTAGGATTATAACTTGCCTTTTTCCATTGCCCACTGCATCAAACCGGGGAATAAGCGATAGGCTTCCGACGCCAAAAAGGCAGGCCCGACGGTAACTTCTGCACGCTGATTCTTCACAGCATCCCAGACTGCTTTAGCAACATCTTCCGGCTGGCTTGCTCCAGGAGATTGCAGCATTTCGGTCATTTGTTGGCGGCGCAATTCGACTGCGGCATCGTCTCGATCGCGAAATTGAGCTCTTTCGAGAAAATCGCTGTTAATCAAACCCGGATGTACGGCGCAAACGTGAATGCCTCGGGGCGCCAATTCCAATCGCAAAGTTTCTGTTAAACCTGTTACTGCATATTTGCTGGCGCAATAGGCAGTCATTTGAGGTAAGGGCATTTTGCCACCAATGGAGCCAACATTGACGATCGTACCCGTTTTGCGTTCGAGAAAATGTGGCAAAATTTCTTGAATTGTGTTAACGCAGCCCCAAAAATTGGTATTCATTAATTGGTGGAAGTCTTCGGAGGTGGTTTGCTCGATCGCCCCCGCGAGACAAATCCCTGCATTATTCACCAAAACATCGATGTTCCCGCAGGTATCCAGGGCTTTTTGGACGATCGCCCGCACTTGTTCAACGTCGCCCACATCCCCCGCAATCGCGATAGCAGAAGTGCCTTCACGCTGCACCTGAGCTGCTGCTGCTCCCAATCTCTCCGGCTCGCGAGCCACCATCACCACGTCGTAACCTTTACTGGCAAATAACAGTGCCGTTGCTTTGCCGCTTCCTTGAGAAGCGCCTGTAATCAAAACTGTAGGAGCCATAGATAGTTATAATTTGTAAGTCGGGACTTCGTTTGCTGCTGTATTGGAACTATAACAGATACCAAGTATTTTGGGGCGCGCTCTACATTGATAGTTTTGTTGAATATGGAAAGTTTTAATGATTGGTGGTTAGGTTTTTTTTTACGAACCGCGAAGACGCGAAGGGCACGAAGGAAGAGAGGAGAAGAGAAGGGAAGAACGAAAATTATGAGTTGTACAAAGATTGTATGTATTTTTGATAATTACCAATGACCTCCCTTCGGCTCCCCTCTTCGGGCAAGATGAGCAATAACCAATTACCAATAACGTTCGATCGCGGGTAGAGCATTAATGACAAATGACGGCAGGACTAATGACAAATGACGGCAGGACTAATGACGGCAGGACTAATGACGGCAGGACTAATGACGGCAGGACTAATGACGGCAGGACTAATGACGGCAGGACTAATGACGGCAGGACTAATGACTAATCACTAAAAAAATGAATGTTCCGAAAAAACCGCCGAATTGGTCGATCGCCCTCGTCTTAATTATCGGCGTGTTAGCCGTCTCAACCGCCTCAATCTTAATCCGGCTGGCCAACCTGAAAGCAGGTGCGGGCGGCTTCGGTTTCAGTCTGGTGCTCGCCGCCTCTCGCTTGAGTTTATCTGCTTTAATTCTGCTTCCGGCTTGGCCGAAAATTCAGTGGAAAGCCCTACAACCCGGAGCTCGGCGCTATGCTGCTGCTGCGGGTTTGTGTCTCGCCCTCCACTTTGCTCTCTGGATTACTTCGCTGTCTTATACTTCGATCGCAGCTTCCACAGCCCTCGTCACCACAAATCCGGTTTGGGTAGCCCTCTTATCCCGCTTCTGGTTTGGTGAAAAAATCAGCAAACTGTCGATCGCTGGCATTACTATAGCTCTTGCTGGCGGAATGACGATCGCCCTCGGGAGTGCGGGCGCAGCGAATGCCGGAAATAGTCAACTGCTGGGCGATTTTCTGGCTCTGGCTGGTTCCTGGGCTGTCAGCTTATATCTGTTACTGGGCCGGGAAGCTCAACGGCGGGGATTGGGAATTGGCGGTTATATCGCGATCGCCTATACTATTGCTGCGATCGTCCTCCTACCTCTCCCCCTCATCTTCGGCACCAGTTATACAGGTTATCCCAACATTGTATATCTGTATATTTTGTTAACCGCCGCCTTGCCTCAATTAGTCGGACACACCATTTTAAACTGGGCTGTAGTGCAGATTTCCCCAACTCTGGTAACTCTTGCCATTTTATTTGAACCCGTGGCGGCGAGTTGTTTAGGTTATTTTTTGTTTGGGGAAATGCCCGCTCCAGCCGTACTTGGAGGTGCCGGAGTCCTCCTGTTTGGCGTAGCCACGGCGACTTTCGGAGCGCAAAAATCTTAGTAAAAAAGTCACAATTAAAAAAAGATAGCAAAGATATTCGCTTCTAAACTCTCAACTGTCAATCTCTCGGCTTCGCCGGCTGGCTCTTCTGTCAACTGTCAACTGTCAACTGTCAACTGTCAACTGTCGGCTGCTCTAAAAACCTATTTTCTGTCTCTGATTGTAAAAATTGCAATTCGGTGTTGCAATTATTGCATTTGTCTTAATAAAATGTAATATTTGTGACAAACTGCCCGGGACAGCTTTGATATCTTACTTTTTGTAGATGACGCAGTAAAACATCTGCGTGTGTAAAAAACATATCGAGGCAGGAAAAAATGTCTAAATTAATTGTTGGCTTAAGTGCTAGTTTATTGGCATCTGGATTATTTGGTAGCGTTGGTGAATTGGTTCAACCTCCTACTGTTAACAGTACAATTATTGCTCAAGCAAACGACCAAGCTCTCATTCAGCAAAATCGAGATTTGCTATTAAAAAATGGTCAAACAGCTAAGAATATTGCTGCTAAATTAGGCGCAGCAGTTAGCAACGAGGCAGCGCCATCAGGTAGCAATCCTTTGCAAGTTAACCAACAGCTAATCCTACAAAACAGAGCTACTTTTACCAGTATCGCTACAAAAGTAGGCGCAACTGTACCTAGCGTCGCAGGCCCAGCGGGCGGTGACTTAGCCACAGACAACCACAAATTATTGTTGGGAAATAGACAAATTGTCCGTGCGATCGCTGAAAAATTAGGCGTTAAACTGCCCGCTCCCCCAGAATTAACTGGCAGCATGGTGCAGAAAAATAACGCGCTGCTCAAAGGCAACGGCAATGCTTTAGCCGCGATCGCCGCCAAAGTCGGTGCCACAGTCGCTAAATAGCAAAATGCGATCGATATAGCCGTTGTTGTTATATCGATCGTCAAACGATATTAGTCTTGGACGCGCGGGTGGCCAGAAACCGGGTTTTTCCCTTGAATACTGTGATTGGCAGATTTGGGGAAAAACCCGGTTTCTTTGTCGAGCCGTGCGTAAGTCTGCACAAACGCCGAGAAACCGGGTTTTTTCGATAATACTTGGTTGTGATTGGCAGATTTGGGGAAAAACCCGGTTTCTTTGTCGAGCCGTGCGTAAGTCTGCACAAACGCCTAGAAACCGGGTTTTTTCGATAATACTTGGTTGTGATTGGCAGATTTGGGGAAAAACCCGGTTTCTTTGTCGAGCCGTGCGTAAGTCTGCACAAACGCCGAGAAACCGGGTTTTTTCGATAATACTTGGTTGTGATTGGCAGATTTGGGGAAAAACCCGGTTTCTTTGTCGAGCCGTGCGTAAGTCTGCACAAACGGCGAGAAACCGGGTTTTTTCGATAATACTTGGTTGTGATTGGCAGATTTGGGGAAAAACCCGGTTTCTGTCATAGTTTATTGATAATAACCCCGGATCGAGAACGAGAGAATATGGGGTTGCGGAATTTGGTTGGCGATCGAATTAGCAGGTTTAACAATGTGCGCCATGACAACTCTCTGCGGTTTGGTATTTGCCACCGTCGCTATCCTGAGGCAGGATAGATATCAAGCAGAAATAATCTGGTTTGCACTGGCATCTGTATCATGATTTTCTGAGTCCAGCGCTTTTGGCTCGCACAGCGAGCGGTATCGCGCATTCAACGCCGCTGTGATACCACCCGTCAGTTAAATATTGACTCAAAAGTAAAAAATATCAGCATTTTTAGGTTCTGCTTTCTGCTACTAGGGTGCCTTTCGGAGAAAAAATTTATGCTCCCAGAACAACTACAGCGCATTATCGGCTACTTTCTCGAAGAAGCCACAGAACACATCCAAATCATCGAACAAGGCTTGCAAGGCCTGCAAAACCCCGTGCAAGCTCCCCAAAGGATACACCAGCTTATCCGAGCCTCGCACTCGATTAAAGGCGGAGCAGCTATGCTAGGATTTAGCAGCATTCAGCGTATAGCCCACCGTTTGGAGGATTATTTAAAACTGCTCAGAGAATGTCCGATCGCTATTGATAGCAGGCTGCAATCGCTGTTAACTGAAGTTTTTGATATTTTAGCGGCCCTGGCGCACAAAGTTTCTAAGGCTTTTGGGCTCAACCACGAAGAGGCCAACCAGATGCTGTCCCTCGCCGAACCGGTTTTTGACGATCTCGACGCTTACCTGAGAGTGCTGATTCCCACTCGCCTCACGGTGAGAGCGACTACCGACGAACACATTCATGTTTTCTCGGGTTACTGCAATTCGTTGGGGGAATTTTCCTCTGCTATTTCCTCACGCGTCGGCCTCTTGGGGGGCACTATTACCCGCCACGAGCAGGAAGGTGAGGGCATCCGCGTTTATATTGACATTTACCTGCCGCCTTACAGCAGGATTGAAAACATCCGCGAAGCTGTTGAACTTTCAGGGGCGATTATCGGGACTGTTCAAACTCAGCGAGATTTTTCGCTGCTGGGGGGTGCGGATTATCCCGTTTACCAAAGTGCGATCGAACCTCCAGCAATTTGCATGGGATGCCGCTACTATTACGGCAGAAGCGACGGCGGCTACCTGCTCAACTGCGCCCTCCATCCCCGCGGCCCGGAAACAAAAGATTGTCGCGATCGCGAATTGCTATAAGCACGATCGCATCAGGACTCCGAATTAGTAATCTCGAACCAGGGAAAACTTTAGGAAAAACTAATATTATCCCTGACCAAAAAACGAGCCCGCCGGGCCCCTGGCTTCAGACACGGGGAAAAGTCGGCGGCGGTTTCAACCGCCTTCAATATTTCTTTACACTTTAAATTACACTATACGTCCACCAGCCTGTATACTGTAAAGATGAAAGTAAAACTAAAGTCAAACGCCAACGTAACTTACTCTTGTAACTATCATATTGTTTGGTGTCCCAAGTATCGGAGATCGGTATTGATCAAAGGTGTAGATATTCGACTGAAAGCTATATTGCAAGAAGTTTGCACCGAATTCAATGCCGAGTTGCTGGAGATGGAGGTTATGCCAGATCACGTTCATGTCCTGGTAGGAGTAGACCCACAATTCGGAATAGCAAAATTGATTAGATACTTGAAAGGACGCTCATCTCGACTGTTGAGACAAGAATTTCCTTGGCTAAAAAGCCGATTACCAACTCTTTGGACAAATAGTTATTTTGTTGCAACAGTTGGCGGTGCACCATTGTCTGTCGTCAAACAGTATATCGAGAACCAGAAAAATGTCTAATTACGGCTGCCAGCAAAACTTAATTAGTCCCGACTCTAGTCTGAAAGCGATTTTAGAATTTGTATGTAGTGAATCGAATAAGTTGGCTAATTGTGCCATTTACTATGGTCGGCAGTTATATTTCAAGACAATAAATATTCCCAGAAAAAATGATTTGCATAAAATGTTCAAGTCGAACTTGCATTTTAAAACCCTGTATTCTCATGTCGCCCAGCAAACTTTAACTAGGGTTGCTGAATCTTTTAGTTCGTACATTGGACTGCTAAAAGGAATTAAATCTGGAACGGTAACGCAACATCCAAAGCTACCGGGATACAAAAAAGATTCTTTTAAATTGGTTACATTCCCCAAGGCTGATGTCAAATTAAAGGATGGACTGCTGCGATTTCCATCTTCGTAGCAAGGTTAAGCTTTGGTTTGGAGTCGGAGAATTCTTTCTGCGGATGCCCTCTAATTTGGATTACAAAAAGTTGGTCGAAATTCGGATTCTTCCCAGAAACCGCTGCTTTTATGCCGAGTTTGTGTATCGCACAGAGGAATTAGCTGTAGAGTTCAACCCGGATCATGTTTTGGGATTAGACCACGGAATCAACAACTGGTTAACAGGAGTATCCAACGTGGGAACTTCTTTTATTGTTGATGGGCTGCATTTAAAGTCCTTAAATCAGTGGTATAACAAGCGCGTATCTGTCTTAAAGGAGAATCAACCCCAAGGCTTTTGGTCGAATCAATTAGCTCGGATTACTGAGAAAAGAAATCGACAGATTAGAGATGCAGTAAATAAGGCAGCGAGAATTGTCGTTAATCATTGTATTGAAAATAAAATAGGAACATTAGTTTTTGGGTGGAATAAAGACCAGAAGCAAAATGCAAATATGGGTAAAAAGACGAATCAAAAGTTTGTACAAATTCCCACGGGTAGACTGAAAGATAGGATATCTCAGTTGTGTAAACAACATGGAATTAATTTTGTAGAAACTGAAGAAGCTTATACTTCAAAGGCTAGTTTCCTGGACAATGATTCGCTACCTAAGTTCGGTGAAAAACCTGAAGGGTGGAAAGAATCAGGGAAAAGAGTAACTCGCGGACTATACTGTTCGGCAGGCGGTACAAAAATCAATGCCGATGGCAATGGGGCGGCGAATATTATCAGAAAAGTAGCGGTGAAACTAGGATTAAATCTTAGTAGAATCAGTAGCGGCGATTTGATGGCGCCTTTGAAGATCCGACTCTGGACTCTTCAAGAATCCCCGTCTATGAAAGGGCTGGGGAGTATCAAATCTTTCAGAATGCCAGATGCCAATTTTTTACTGCTTCCTTCTTTCGGAGAGCGCTAAAATTGTATCGGTTACATCCCGTACATTACACGCTGCCGAACTTCCTCGATCGCCACTCGGATTAATTGCATCATCCTAGAAGGATGCCCCGCTGCCGAAGCATTGATAGCCAGACAAGCGATCGCCATAACGAACAAGATGTATAGCAGTTCTCAAAAAGATGAGGTATTGAGCAATAAATCCCTCAATCCTTGCCCTCCGAGGGAAGCCGCTCCGGGCAAATCTCAAATCTCAAATCGAAAAATGGAAAATCTCAACCTCTACCTCACCTTTTTGAGACTCGGCTATAGCAGTTCTCAGAAAGATGACGCACCGGACCAATTAATCCCTCAATCCCTCAATCCCCCAATCTAAAATCTCAAATCTAAAATCTCAAATCAGAACCTGTACCTCACATGAGTGAGACTCGGCTATATATGTCGGAGGCATTACTACCCCGATCGCGAACCAGGTAAAAATGTGCAAGATGTTGCGGTATTTGTCTGATGGTTCAAATGGTATCCGTGACATCGGTTACTTGCATCCGTTGCCGAACTGCCTTCTTGCTGCTTGCTGCTTCTAAACCTCGCCTGAAAGCTGATACCGCCACTCGGATTAATTGCATCATGCTAGAAGGATGCCCCACTGCCCAGACATTGATAGCCAAACAAGCGATCGCCATAACTAGCAAGATGTATGTCGGAGGCATTACTACCCCGATCGCAAACCAGGTAAAAACGTGAAAAATCATTGCTGTTGCCCAAAGCCCGGCCACAGCCGCAGACGCCCATACTTGCATTCGAGGTCGGTTTAGTCCTGTCAAAATCCCTGTGTACAAAGTAGTCAGCAAATTTGCCGGAACTAAAAAGGCACAGATAGCTATGCAGTAGCTATGCGAGAACTCAGTAACTGTATTGAAGTCGAGCATCACTCTAATTGTCGGGCCTGTTGGATATACTTAAAAAGCTTAACGCGACTTGACTTTCAAATCTTGTCACCCTTACCTTAACTTAATATTTTCGTCACTCTGCCGGTCTGGAGACACATTTCTATCCTCCTGTTTCTCCGTCTCAAAATCTTACCATAAATATTAATTTTGTGGAACATGATTCAAATCACTTGAACTATGGGAACAATTGCTGCAATAATTAATATTGGCCACAAATCGTATATAAGAGTCGAGTTCGCAAACACATCCAGAATGCTCGCGCCAGTCTAGCAGCAACACTTCTGGTAGGCTGATTTTCCACTCTATTATTTTCGACTCGCTGATTTGAGGTCAGATGCCTGAGCTGTGTCGGTCAAGGGAGCAAGCCGTCATGCGATCGAACAATATCAGATTATCGAAAATCCCATCTGACCTCAAATCTAAAATATAGATAACTCTCTCGAAATTTTACAGCGGAAAACAGAGACAATGGAGCGACAAATTCAAATTCCAGCCCTCGAAGAAGTGGACTTGACAAACTGCGACAGAGAGCCGATTCATATATCGGGGCACATTCAGCCACACGGAGTTCTCCTGGTAGTACGAGAACCTCAACTAGAAATACTGCAAATCAGTGAAAATACGCAAGATTTGTTGGGAGTTGATGCCAAAAGCGCGATCGGTCAAGATTTAAGCTTATTACTCGATCGCACTCAGCTAGAAAAACTCAAAGCCTGTTTGCAGAAAGACAACTTAAAAACCATCAATCCCATTAAACTGTCTGTCGAAAAAGCAGGCAAGTCTTTAGAATTTGACTGGATCCTCCACCGAGGAGAAGGAGTTTTGATCGTCGAGTTAGAATTGGCAACCACCACAGAAAATTTTTCAGTTTTTAGCTTTTATCATTCAGTGAGATCCACTGTCAGCAAAATTCAAAGCGCCAGAAATCTCAAGGAATTATGTCAACAGACTGTGGAAGAAGTCAGGAAAATTTCGGAATTTGATAGAGTGATGGTCTATCAATTCGATCCCGAAGGCAACGGCGCTGTAATCGCTGAAGACAAAGCAGAAAACCTGAGTGCTTTCTTAGGCTTAAACTACCCCAGCACAGATATTCCCAAACAAGCCAGAAAACTATATTCGTTAAATTGGTTGAGGTTAATACCAGATATTAATTATCAACCAGTCTCCCTCGTCTCAGCAAACAATCCTGTTACCAACCAGCCCCTCGATCTCAGTTTCAGCGTATTGAGAAGCGTTTCCCCCATGCACATAGAATACCTGCAAAATATGGGCGTGACAGCTTCGATGTCCATCTCGTTAATCAAAGATAAAAAACTGTGGGGATTGATTGCTTGCCACAACTATACACCAAAATACCTCAACTATGAAGTGCGCGCAGCCTGCGAATTTATCGGGCAAGTAATGTCCTTAGAACTGCAATCAAAAGAAGGAAACGAAGACTACGACTACAAACTACACTTAAAATCAATTCAAACTCAGATTTTTGAAGACATATCTACCTCCGAAAATTTATCGGAAGTGTTAGTTAAATGTCAGCATAATTTGCTGGAAGCAGTCAACGCCCTGGGAGCAGCAATAATATTTGGAGACAATTGCTATCGAGTCGGACAAACACCTCCGGGAGAATCACTCAAATATTTAACTAAGTGGGTGCAAAAGCACCTAGCAAAAGAAATATTTTATACAGACTCGCTGACCAAATTCTATCCAGAAGCTGAGGAATTCAAAGACACAGCCAGCGGGTGTTTGGCTATCGCAATATCGCCGAGTCAACAAATATACGTTTTGTGGTTTCGTCCGGAAGTAATTAGTACCGTAAACTGGGCTGGCAACCCCAATAAACCCGTTGAAATAGATGTAGATGGCAGCCAGAGACTGTCTCCTAGGAAATCTTTCGAGCTGTGGAAAGAAAATGTAAAGTGCAAATCTTTGCCCTGGAAACAATGCGAAATAGACGCTGCATTGCAACTAAAAAAAGCCATGATAAATATCGTGCTGCGCCAAGCAGACAAGCTCGAAAAATTAAATAAAGCACTAGAAGCATCAGTCGCCAGAGAACGCGAAAAGACTGCTCATTTAAAAACAGCGATGTCCGAGCTACAACGCGCGCAAACTCAATTGGTGCAGAGCGAAAGAATGTCGAGTTTGGGACAGTTGGTAGCGGCGGTAGCTTACGAAGTCACTAACCCGATTAACTTCATTTACGGAAATCTTAGCTATGCTGACGAATATACTCAAAAAATTATCAATTTATTGCTGCTTTACGAGGAACATTACCCATCGCCTTCGCTGGAAATTAAAGCCGAAATAGAAGCAGCAGAAGTAGAGTTTATAGTTGAAGACTTGCCGAAGTTGTTGGGTTCTATGAAAGTTGGAGCTCACCGCATTCGCGAGATAGTTCAGTCGCTGCGAAACTTCTCTAGAATTGACGAAGCAGAGATTAAACCCGTTGACATTCACGACGGATTGGACAGCGCTTTGCTGATTTTGAGCAACCGACTCAAACCGAAGCCCGTGAAGCAAAGCTATCCCGTAGGGAATCGCCAGACAATTCATCTGATCAAAGAATATGGCTCTCTGCCTTTAGTTGAGTGTTATGCAGTTCAAATCAACCAAGTGTTTATGAATGTACTCACAAACGCAATTGATGCTCTAGAAGAGTCCTTTGTAAACACAAAAATATCGCCCCCATATGGGGGCGAAGCACCATCAGTGAAAGTCGGACAAATTCGGATAGTAACAGAAGTTTGTCCGGGACAAAAAGCCGTAGCAGTGAGGATTAAGGACAACGCTTGGGGCATGGAAGAAACAGTTAGCCAAAAAATATTTGAGCCGTTTTTTACCACAAAACCTGTGGGTAAAGGTGCAGGCATAGGTTTGGCAATTTGTCACGAAATTGTGGTAGAACAACACGGCGGCAAATTGAGCTGCATCTCAGCCCCCGGAGAGGGAACCGAGTTGATTATTGAGATTCCCTTGAGCCAAACTCATCTCAAACCCCATGTCAGATGATTTTAGATTTTAGATTTTAGATTTTAGATTTTAGATTTTGGATTGGGGATTGGAGATTGGGAATGAGTTACTGAATCAGGGTTGGGATATCAGCTAAAGTGGCATTCTTTTGTAAAAATGGTATCAAGTAAAAAAAAGTGCGATCGCCCGCCAACGCACAAATCTAAAATTCGATTAAAATACAAAAGCAGCTAAGTAGATTTGAGCCAACTCTGAGGAAGCGACTGTGACTGAAAAAAATACCGCCCAATGGGATGCCGGCAGATTTGTCAAAACCTTGGCTTATTTCGGCGTCATTCCCTTCATCGGCAGCATTAGCTGGCTGCAACAATTGTTCGGAAGCAGCAGCAACATTAAAAAAGACAAGCCCAAACTCGTACTGGTAGCCGGTGCCACCGGTGGCGTCGGGAAGCGAGTTGTCAAGCGGCTGCAACAGCGAGGATATCAAGTGCGCTGTCTGGTGAGAGATATTAAAAGAGCAACCGAAATTCTTGGCAAAAATGTCGAATTAGTCGAGGGAGATATCACTATCGCCGAGACGCTAACAGCGCGCGTCACTGAGGGCGTGGAAGCAGTTATCTCCTGTACGGGTACCAAAGTTCAACCTGTAGAAGGAGATACTCCAACTAGGGAAAAATACTATCAAGGCATCAAGTTTTATCTGCCGGAAGTTGTGGATGTTCCCGAAGTTGTGGAATACAAAGGCCTGAATAATTTAGTACAAGCTGTACGCAGCCAGCTCATGAAAGCAGGCGAAAAAATCATTTTTGACTTCACAAAACCTACTCAAGATTTAAAGGAAACTTGGGGCGCTCTCGATGATGTGGTGATGGGCGGGACTAGCGAAAGTTCGATCGTACTTACAGACAGTACAGCTATCTTCACGGGCAATGTTTCCACCGCCAACTCCGGCGGTTTTGCTTCTGTCCGCACCCGTAACTTCGATTCTCCGCTCAATCTCACAGGATTTAACGGCTTCCTGATGCGGGTCAAGGGGGATGGTAAGCGCTACAAATTGATCGTGCGTAGCGAGGCTAAATGGGATGGCATTGGCTATTGCTATTCGTTCGATACTGTGTACAATACCTGGATTACGATCGCAGTTCCCTTCGATAAGTTGATTCCAGTATTCCGCGCCAAAACTGTGAAAGACGGCTCTAAATTCGATCCCACCAGTATTTATTCTTTTCAGCTAATGCTGAGCAAGTTTGAATATGATGGCGCGCTAAATCCGAAATTTACACCCGGTGTGTTTCAACTGGAATTAGAATCTATTAAAGGTGATGGCGGGCAGACTTTGCCGCAATTTGTGATGGTGAGTTCGGCTGGAGTTACGCGCCCAGGGCGCCCCGGACTGATTTTGGAAGAGGAACCGCCGGCTGTCAGGATGAATGATATGTTGGGCGGAATTTTGACTTGGAAGTTGAAAGGGGAGGATTGCGTGCGATCGAGCGGCATACCTTATACTGTTGTCAGACCTTGTGCTTTGACTGAGGAACCGGGCGGCAAAGCTTTGATCTTCGAGCAAGGAGACAATATTCGCGGTAAAGTTAGTCGGGAAGATATTGCAGAATTGTGCGTGCAAGCTTTGTCACAACCGCAGGCTTGTAAGGTTACTTTTGAGGTAAAAGAGGGGGAAAATTCTATTGCTCCGGGAGATTGGGAACGTTTGTTTTCTGGGGTGAAATAACTATTGTTTGTAGGGGCGCAATGTCCACCGATTGCAACGGCGAATGGAAAACGGCGGTTGAAACCGCGTCTACACAGACAAAACCCGCCTCCGCGGGTTGAAGAATTAGATAGATAAAATGGTGAATTAAAAACGGCGAATCGAATTCGCGTCTACACAGACAAAACCCGCCTCCGCGGGTTGAAGAATAAGATAAAATGGCGAATGGAAAACGGCGAATCGAATTCGCGTCTACACAGACAAAACCCGCCTCCGCGGGTTGAAGAATAAGATAAAATGGCGAATGGAAAACGGCGAATCGAATTCGCGTCTACACAGACAAAACCCGCCTCCGCGGGTTGAAGAATAAGATAAAATGGCGAATGGAAAACGGCGAATCGAATTCGCGTCTACACAGACAAAACCCGCCTCCGCGGGTTGAAGAATAAGATAAAATGGCGAATGGAAAACGGCGAATCGAATTCGCGTCTACACAGACAAAACCCGCCTCCGCGGGTTGAAGAATAAGAGCGGGCGACAAATGGAATTACGTTGTTTTCTTCTGTCCGCGGAGGCGGACATTGTTTGTATAGGCGCGGTTTCAACCGCCGTCTTATTTATTAACCAATACCAATTATGTATTTGAAATTTTTCCGACGCTATTCTACACCTTATTTATTTCTATTTCCGGCTTTGTTTGTTTTGACTTTGACTGTGTTATGGCCGGCGGTGCAAGCTTTTTATTTGAGTTTTACTAATTACGAATACGATTTAACTCAAATGCCGCAGTGGGTGGGTTTGAAGAATTTTGAGCGCTTGTGGGGCGATCGCACTTTTTGGCAAACTTTGACCAATACGCTGCTGTATCTGATCTGTGTTGTGCCTGTATTGGTTGTTCTACCGTTGGGAATGGCAATTTTGTGCAATCAAAAGCTGCGCGGGATGAACTGGTTTCGCGCGGCATACTACACGCCTGCGGTGATTTCGATGGTTGTCGCCGGGATTGCTTGGAAGTGGCTGTTTGCGGAGACTGGATTGCTAAATCAGTTGGGGGAAGTGTTGGGTTTACCTCCGGTTTCTTGGCTGGCAAATCCGAAGGTGGCAATCTTTAGCGTGATGGCGGTTACTGTCTGGAAAGGATTAGGTTATTACATGGTAATTTATTTGGCGGGGCTGCAATCTATCCCGGCAGAACTTTATGAGGCAGCGGCGATTGATGGTTCGGAAGGTTTGCGGAAACATTGGGATATTACTGTGCCCCTGATGAAGCCTTATTTAGTTTTGGTGGCGGTGATTTCGGCAATTTCTGCTACTAAGGTTTTTGAAGAAGTTTATATTATGACTCAGGGCGGGCCTCGCAATAGTTCTAAGACTGTTGTTTATTATCTTTACGAACGGGCTTTTAAGGATTTGGAAATCGGTTATGCTTGTACGATCGCTCTAGTGTTGTTTTTGCTGATTTTGGGTTTGTCGGTTTTGCAAGTTAGCCTCCAGGGCTTGACTCGCAATGATTAGTTGACAGTTGACAGTTGACAGTTGACAGTTGACAGTTGACAGCGTTAATCAGTTGACAGTTGACAGTTGACAGTTGACAGCGTTAATCAGTTGACAAAGAGAACAATATTAAGACGGCGGTTGAAACCGCCGGTTATTCAACCCGCGGAGGCGGGTTTTGTTTGTGTAGACGCGGTTTCAACCGCCGAGTCTTTTGACGGCGGTTTCAACCGCCGGTTATTCAACCCGCGGAGGCGGGTTTTGTTTGTGTAGACGCGAATTCGATTCGCCGAGTCTTTTGACTTCAACCCGCGGAGGTGGTCGCTGAGCTTGTCGAAGTGCGGGTTTTGTTTGTGTAGACGCGGTTTCAACCGCCGAGTCTTTTAACGGCGGTTTCAACCGCCGGTTATTCAACCCGCGGAGGCGGGTTTTGTTTGTGTAGACGCGGTTTCAACCGCCGAGTCTTTTAACGGCGGTTTCAACCGCCGGTTATTCAACCCGCGGAGGCGGGTTTTGTTTGTGTAGACGCGGTTTCAACCGCCGAGTCTTTTAACGGCGGTTTCAACCGCCGGTTATTCAACCCGCGGAGGCGGGTTTTGTTTGTGTAGACGCGGTTTCAACCGCCGAGTCTTTTTAAGTTAAATATAGCACATTAATTATACGTAATAATACGTAATTACGATCGACTTAAATATTAAGCTAAATAGCTAATGACAAAGCTGTGAGACTTGCACTAAGGTTGATTATATCTCACGAGTTTTGCCGATCGCCCGCGCCCATCACCCGTCTAACAGAGGCGATCGACTCCCGCCCACAGCACAACTCCTGCAAATTGGCTGCAAACCCTTTGAATTTAAATTTATTAAACTATGATTTCGCTAAAAGGCTATCAAATCACCGAACAAATTTACTCTGGTGTCAATACCGTGATTTATCGGGGAATATGGCAAAAACACAATTTGCCAGTCATCGTCAAAACCCTGAAAAGCGAGTATCCAACTCTCGAAGAAATTACCCGTTTGAGACACGAATATAAAATCAGAAAAAATCTCAAAAATATTGAAGATATTGTCAATTGTTACCGCCTAGAAAACAATCAAAATGGTGTGGCGCTGACAGTCGAAGACTTTGGAGGCTTGGCTTTATCGATTTTTTTAAAGGCGACCAGACTCAACTTAATCCAAATTCTCAAGATAGCGATCCAACTAGCTGAAAGTTTGGGTAAAATCCATCAAAACCAAATAATTCACAAAGATATTAAACCGCACAATATCATCATTCATCCTGAAACCTATCAGGTTAAAATTACTGACTTCAGCATCTCGTCGCGCTTGGTTCGAGAAAACGCAACTTCTAGCTATCCCAATTTGCTCGAAGGCACGTTAGCTTATATTTCGCCGGAACAAACTGGTAGAATGAATCGGGCGATCGACTATCGCAGCGATTTTTATTCGCTTGGTGTCACTTTTTACGAGATGCTGACTGGTGAATTGCCATTTAGCGCGATCGACCCTTTAGAATTAGTTCACTGTCATATCGCTAAAATCGCACCCACGCCACACAGTTTGCAGCCGGAAATTCCCGAAGCCATCTCTGACATCGTGATGAAGCTGTTGGCGAAGACGGCGGAAGATAGGTATCAAAGCGCCGACGGGCTGAGGTTTGACCTCGAAACTTGTCTCGCCAAACTCCAAGCTAGTGGCAATATATCTGATTTTACGGCCGGAAATGCCGATCAAGCCGGTCAACTCCTCATCCCCCAAAAACTCTACGGTAGAGAAGCCGAAGTCGCCACTTTGTTGGCAGCCTTTAACCGAGTTAGCGGTGTCGAACCCCCCCAACCCCCCCTTGTTAAGGGAGGGCTTCTGGAAATTTCTTCACCTACGCCCGCCTTTAACCGAGTTAGCGGTGTAGAACCCCCCCAACCCCCCCTTGTTAAGGGGGGGCTTCTGGAAATTTCTTCACCTACGCCCGCCTTTAACCGAGTTAGCGGTGTAGAACCCCCCCAACCCCCCCTTGTTAAGGGGGGGCTTATTGAGGTTTCTTCACCCCCCTTAACAAGGGGGGCAGGGGGGGTAGAATTAATCCTGGTTTCCGGTTACTCCGGCATCGGCAAATCCTGCTTAGTAAACGAAGTTCAAAAACCCATAATTCGGCAGCGTGGCTATTTTATTGGTGGCAAATTTGACCAATTCAAACGCAATATTCCCTACGCTTCCGTGATTCAAGCATTCCAGTCATTAATTCGGCAGTTGCTCACAGAAAGTGCAGCATCTATCGGAACTTGGAAACAAAAATTGCTAGCCGCTTTGGGAAGCAACGGCAAAGTTATCACAGACGTGATTCCCGAAGTCGAACTGATTATCGGAGAACAGCCGGAAGTCCCGCAATTGGGGCCGACAGAATCGCAAAACCGATTTAATCGGGTGTTTAAACAATTCATTAGCGTGTTTACTGCCCGCGAACACCCGCTAGTAGTTTTTCTCGACGATTTGCAGTGGGCAGATTCCGCATCGCTGAAATTAATTGAACTGCTAGTGACGGATTTAGAAAGCAAATATTTGCTGCTAATTGGAGCCTATCGAGATAACGAAGTCAGCGCCACCCATCCGCTGATTCAAACCATCGAAAACATCCAAAAATCGGGGGCAAGAATGCCAGAAAGAATCAGCAATATTGTTCTCGCTCCCTTAGAATTGAGTCATGTAGAGCAATTAATTTCGGAAACTTTAAAAAGCGGAATATCGGAAAATATTAAACTTTTAGCAGAGCTACTTTTCAACAAAACCCAAGGCAATCCCTTCTTTTTGACTCAGTTGCTGAGAACTCTTTATCAAGAAAATCTGTTAGTTTACGATTTTCCATCGGGTGCGTGGCAGTGGGATCTCGGACACATCCAAGCGATAGGCATTACCGACTGCAATGTCGTAGAGTTAATCGCTCGCAATATTCGGAAATTGCCCGTAATGGCGCAGTCAGCATTACAATTAGCGGCTTGTATTGGCAACCAGTTTAATTTAGAAGTGCTGGCAATTGTCAGCGAAAAATCTCAGAAGGAAACAGCATTAGCTCTCTGGGATACTCTTCAGGCAGGTCTAGTTTTGCCACTGAGCAACGATTACAAAATTCCGCTGGTTTTTGAAGGTTCAGAAACGGGGCTGTCGGGGCTGCAAGATGTGCGGGTTGATTACAAGTTTTTGCACGATAGAGTGCAGCAAGCGGCTTATTCTTTGATTCCCGATGGCGACAAGCAAGCAACACATCTGAAAATCGGTCAACTGCTGCTCAACAATACTCCCGCCTCTGAGATTGAAGAAAATGTCTTTGATATTGTCAATCAACTGAATTTCGGTGTTGAATTCCTCGTAGAAAAAGCCGCCAAAGACGAACTAGCCAAACTAAATCTCATCGCTGGAAAAAAAGCTAAAGCATCCAGTGCTTACGAAGCTGCTGTCAGATATCTGAATGTCGGTTTGGAACTGATTAATTCGGAAAAACGAGGGTTTTGTAGGGGTAGTGGATGGTGCGGGCCTACCCCCTCCACCAACGATTTGTTCGTCGTTTCAAGTATGGGGGCAACCACGGGGGGATTGCCCCTACAAGAGAATGAAACAGCCCTGCCCCTAAGTATCAGCTCAAGTTGGCAGACTGATTATGACTTGACGCTGAATCTTTATGTAGAAGCGGCGGAGGCGGAATATCTCAATACTAACTTTGCGCGATCGCAAGAATTAGCGGATATCGTGTTGCAACAAGCTACAAACCTGCTCGACAAAGTTAAGGTTTACGAACTGCAAATCCAGTCTTATTTGTCTCAAAACCAGATGCTTGAAGCCATCGATACTGGTTTAAAAGCTTTAGAAATTTTGGGATTTACATTGTCGGAAATCCCCCCAGAGGGCTTGACTGCAATTAAGTTACCTCAGCTTGAGGAACTAGAAAACGTTCCGCTAATGACTGATGGCTATGAGTTGGCCGCAATGCGGATACTTTCGGCTGTTGTTTCTCCTGTTTTTGTGGCCAAACCAGAACTCTTGTCGCGGGTTATCTTCACAATGGTGGATTTTTCTATTAAACGAGGTCATTCAGCGCTTGGGGCGATCGCCTATATTTGGTATGGCTTGCTGCTGGCTGGAGCATTAGGAGAGATCGACGCTGGATATCATTCTGGACAGTTAGCTCTGAAGCTGTTAGAGCAATTCAATGCCAAACAATTTAAATGCAAAGTTTACCACCTGTTCAACACTTTTGTGCGCCACTGGAAAGAACACGCTAAAGAGACAATTGCCCCCTTAATAGAGAGCGTTCAAAGCGGTCTGGAAACGGGAGATTTAGAATTTAGTAGTTATGCTGCTTTAAACAGTTGCTCTTGCCCTTTTTTGATTGGAGAACAACTAGATATTGTCGAACAAAAACAAGTACAATACTTTACTTTAGTACAAAATCTCAAACAAGAACTTTCGATGGAATTGCTGGGCATCTGGGGGCAAATTATTTTAAACTTGCGAGGGAGAGCCGCAAACCAATCTCAATTAATAGGTGAAAAATTTAATGAAGCAGAAATGTTGCCTCGGCTGCAACAAGCTAACAATTATATGTCACTGTTTAATGTTTATCTGGCTAAATTAGTGCTTAATTACGTATTTAAACAGCCCAAAAAAGCAGTTGCTGACGCATCTTTAGCGACCGAATATGCTTCAGCAGCAATTGGCTTCATGATGATTGGTACGCACAATTTTTACTATTCGCTGGCACTTCTGGCTGTGTATCCAACTGCTGACAGCGAAACACAAGAAAAATACTTGATGCAGGTAGCAGCGAATCAGGAAAAAATGCAGAAATGGGTGCACCACGCACCGATGAATTACCAGCACAAATATGAGTTAGTTGAGGCTGAAAAAGCGCGGGTGTTGGGAGAAAAAGACCGGGCGATCGATTATTACGATCGCGCAATTCAACATTCCCGCGAACAGGGATACATTCAGGAAGAGGCTTTAGCCAATGAATTAGCTGCTGAATTTTACCTGTTGGCGGGCCGGGAGAAGGTGGCTAAGGTTTACATGACGGATGCTTACTACGGTTATATCCGCTGGGGTGCGAATGCTAAGGTTGCTGATTTGGAGGAACGCTATCCGCAGTTAATTGCACGGATGCCGGAAAGTGATAGTCTCACAATTAACGATCGCCCAACTGTGACTTTAACTTCTTCAACCCTGACTGACAGTCACAAAGCTTTGGATTTCGATACTGTGATGAAAGCATCTCAGGCTATCTCCGGCGAAATTGTCCTCGATGCTTTGCTGGACAAATTGATGCGGATTTTGCTGGAAAATGCCGGGGCTCAAACTGGGTGTTTGATCGCGTCGAAAAATGGTGAATTTGTCATTGAAGCTGCGGGAGAGGTTGGCGGGGATGTGCGGGTGCTCTCGGGCGCGGGCTTGGATGGTGCGTATCCGCGATCGCTAATCAATTTTGTCGATCGCACTCTCGAAGATATTGTCCTCCACGATGCCCGCAGCGAGGCAATTTTCAACGCTGACCCCTACATCGCCGAATTTCAGCCCAAATCGGTGTTGTGCGCGCCGATCGTCTATCAAGGCAAATTAACCGCCATCCTTTATCTAGAAAATAATTTGGTCGCCGGCGCCTTTACAGGCGATCGGTTGGAAGTATTGAAGCTGCTTTCTTCCCAAGCTGCGATCGCCCTAGAAAATGCCCGCCTTTACACAAACTTAGAAACTGCCAACAAACAACTCGCAGAATACAACTTTACCCTAGAAGCAAAAGTTAAAGAACGTACCCAAGAATTATACGAAAAAAACTCGCTGCTTTCCGAAGAAATTAAAGAACGCCAAAAAGCCGAAGCCATCGCCCGAGATGCCAGCCGCGCCAAAAGCGAATTTTTAGCTAACATGAGCCACGAATTGCGAACGCCCCTCAACGGCATTTTAGGTTACGCTCAAATCTTTAAGCGCGACCAAAATTTAACCTCGCAACAGCAGAATGGAATTAGCGTTATCCACCGCTGTGGTGAACACTTACTCGCTTTAATCGAGGATATTTTAGACCTTTCTAAAATTGAGGCTAGGAGAATGGAAATCGTGCCTACCGAGTTTAATTTTTTAGATTTTATTCAAGGCATAAATGCCATTTGCAGCATCCGGGCAGGTCAAAAAAATATCGCTTTTAATTGCGAATATCTTTCGTCTCTTCCCAATGCCATCTCGGCAGATGAAAAGAAGTTGCGCCAAATTTTAATTAATTTAATCGGCAATGCTGTTAAGTTTACGGAAAGGGGAGGCGTTACTTTTAAGGTTTCAGTAGTGGATGCTGTAAGAGATGGAACGCGGACTGAAGTCCTTACTACGAACCTTGATGGAACGCGGACTGAAGTCCTTACTACGAACCTGAGGATGCGGTTTCAAGTTGAAGATACAGGAATTGGCATCGCTGCTGATGAATTGCCAAAGATATTTGCACCTTTTGAACAAGTTGGTAATACCCGCCGCCATACTGAAGGCACAGGCTTAGGATTAGCAATCAGCCGCCAATTAGTCGAGATTATGGGCAGTGAATTGAAAGTAGAAAGCACTTTAGGCAGAGGTAGCATTTTCTGGTTTGAATTAGATTTGCTAGCAGCAGATAAGCCTGAGAAAAATACAAATAATTTTCCACAATTTATCAAAGGTTTTAAGGGTAGTAAGAAAAAAGTTTTGGTGGCGGACGATATGTGGGAAAATCGCTCGGTTTTAATTCACCTGCTAGAACCGTTGGGTTTTGAAATAATTGAGGCGACAGACGGTCAAGATTGTTTGAAAAAAGCCCTAGAATTTCAACCAGATTGTATCTTGATTGATTTGGTAATGCCCATCATGGACGGATTTGAAGCGATGCGGCAAATTCGCAAGTTGCCCCCTTTGCAAAATGTGGTGGCAATTGGCACTTCTGCTAGCATTATGGAAGTGGAAAAGCAGGGAAGTTTAGCAGCAGGATGCAATGCTTTTCTCCCCAAGCCGATCCGCGCTGAGGAACTTTTAAATTGCTTGCAAGTTCATTTAGAGTTAGAATGGATTTACGAGGAGTTGCAAGATAGAGCTGAATCAGAAGTTTCCCAGAATCAATCTCAAATTCACGATCAAAAAATCATCCCTCCTCCGGCCGATGAAATAGCTGTACTTTTTGAATTAGCAATGATGGGTGACTTAGGAGGCATTCAAAAACAAGCAGAAAAATTGGCCCAAATGGATGCAAGATATGTCTCTTTCGCCAACAATCTCAATCAATTAGCTAAAAATTTTGAAGAAGAAAAGATTTTAGAATTCGTAGAACAATACAGGAATTAATGAAGATATGAGCATCTTACCTTGGGAAGAGAGTGTTATTTTAATCGTTGATGACAACCCGAATAATTTGGCAGTGCTGTTTGATTTTTTGACAGCATCCGGCTTTAAAGTGTTGGTGGCGCGGACGGGGGAGAGCGCTCTCAAAAAAGCTGAATACTCCCTGCCGGATTTGATATTGTTGGACGTACTGATGCCAGGGATTGACGGGTTTGAAACTTGTCGGCTTTTGAAGGCTGGCGATTTGACAAAGGAGATTCCGGTGATTTTTATGACGGCGCTGGATGAGACAGAAGATAAGGTGAAAGGATTTAGTTTGGGCGCTGTTGATTACGTTACTAAGCCGATTCAAAATGAAGAAGTTTTAGCTCGCGTTAAAGCGCATCTGAGCATCCGCAGGCTGACTCAAAAACTTCAGCAGCAAAATGTCCAGATGCAGCAGGAAATTGTCGATCGCCAACTCGCTCAAACTAACCTGGAAGAAATGGCGGCTGAGTTGGAAAAACGAGTAGAATCGCGCACTGTGGAACTTTTTCAAGCTAACCAGCAGTTACAGGAAGAGGTTAAGGAGAAGCAGCAAACACAGGAGAATTTGCAGAAGTCAATGCACGAACTTCAGCAGGCTCAATCGCTGTTAATTCAGAGCGAAAAAATGTCGGCTTTGGGGCAAATGGTGGCGGGGATTGCTCACGAAATTAACAATCCGGTAAATTTTATCTGCGGCAATCTCAATTACGTTCGCGATTATACTGAAGATATTCTCAAGGTGCTCGATCTTTACCAGCAACACTATCCCAAACCCGCACCCGAAATAACATCAACAGCAGAAGCGGTGGAGCTAGAATTTATCAAGGATGATTTGCTGAAAATGCTAGACTCGATGCGGGTAGGTGGCGATCGCGTTCGGGATATCATCTTGTCTCTGCGGTATTTTTCGCGGCAAGAAGGCCGGGAAATGCAGCCGATTAATCTTCATGAAGGTATTGACAGCACGCTGATGATTTTGCAAAATCGGCTGAAATTTAAGGCGAACCGTCCCGGGATTGAGGTGATTAAAGAGTACGATCCCGATTTAAAAGATATAGAGTGCTGCGGCGGCGAGCTCAATCAGGTATTTATGAATATTTTAGCTAATGCGATCGATGCGATAGAAGAATCCAGCAGTGAAAAAACTTTCGAGGAAATTCAATCCAGGCCCCACCGGATTCGGATTTGTACGAAAGTCAGCAACGCCAACACCGCAAGTATTAAAATTTATGACAGCGGGCCGGGAATCAGCGAGGAATTGTGCGATCGTATTTTTGACCCGTTTTTTACCACAAAGCCTGCGGGAAAAGGTACGGGAATCGGCCTGTCAATTAGCTGGCACATTGTCACAGAAAAGCACGGCGGGAGTTTGCGGTGTTGTTCGACACCGGGCCAAGGAACCGAATTTGCGATCGAACTTCCCATTTCCCAAAAAATGCGAGAAATGGCAGTCTCCGGTTCCCAAATAGGAAGCCGCTAATCATTTCCCTTGTGGCGCCCCAGAACCGATAAAAAAGCAGGTTTGTGAGCGAAAAAATCCGTCTAAGACTGTAAAAAATTAACCTATAAATCCGGCATTTAATGAGATACTCCCAAAAACAAAAAGCATCGCCATTTATCAGCCAATACGATTTACTTAAGAAAGATCCCCCCTAACCCCCCTTAAAAAGGGGGGGACAAGAAATCTCTCAAAGTCCCCCTTCTTAAGGGGGATTTAGGGGGATCTCCGGGGCATAAATAGTCTTAAGTAAACAGTATTGCTTTATAAGCGGCGATGCTGTTTTCAAAGAGCGATTATTCTATTCGGGAAAATCAGGGACTACCCATTTGGGAGGTTCCCTCCGTTTCTTTCTCAGCGCTTCCTCTGCCATTTCTAGCATTTTGTCGAGAGAAGTATTTTCAATAAAGTTCGATGTTGATTCTGCGTACTCCCGCTTCGGGCATTTGTCGCCCAAAACGCAGCCGTTGACGCAAGCTACAGCACAATCGACAGTGTTCTCCACCATAACTCTTTTCCTTTGACGGTTCCAACAACTAGCAGGCAGATGCTCTCGGTGAATTTGTCAAGAGACTGCCATTTATCTTTATTTTACGTTACAAAGAGCGATCGAATGTCGATCGCCCGGACAAAACTGTTATAAAATCAAAGCAACCTACCAAATTTGCCGATTATGAGCAATTTTCTGCGCCGCTTAAAACTTTTACCTTGGCGAGAAATGCTGCAAATTGCCGCCCTCGTCAACTCCATCGTGATTGGACTGGAGCTATTTTTAGCCTGGGGTTTCACGCAATCGCGGGTAATCCGCAACATCCTGACACTTCTCTACAGCCCCTACCTGGGGATATTGATACCTGTCGCCACAGCAGTGGGAATGGGAGCTTTAGCAGTGTACTTTTTGGAATATTGGCAGCAGCAATTTTTGCTCAACCGGACTAATTTGTGGGTTTTAGTTTTGTGTGTACTCTTGGGTTTGGTGTTAAAGTCATTTTTACCCATACCTGCTTTGTTAGCAAGTTTATCGGAAGCTGCACTAATTGGAGTTACGGTGGGAGTTTTTTGGAAGGGCCGACCTTATTGGCGGCGATAGTTTTTAGTCATTGGTCATTTGTTGTTAGACATTCGTTGTTAGATTGTAGAGTGCGTCAGTTATTGTAGGGTGCGTCAGGGGAGCAAATATCTTGGGTGTAAATTAAAAACTTTTGCCCCTGACGCACCCTACGATTAGTTATTGTAATAGTGATTGTAGGGTGCGTCAGGGGAGCAAATATCTTGGGTGTAAATTAAAAACTTTTGCCCCTGACGCACCCTACGATTAGTTATTGTAGTAGTGATTGTAGGGTGCGTCAGGGGAGTAAATATCTTGGGTGTAAATCAAAAACTTTTGCCCCTGACGCACCCTACGATTAGTTATTGTAGTAGTGATTGTAGGGTGCGTCAGGGGAGTAAATATCTTGGGTGTAAATCAAAAACTTTTGCCCCTGACGCACCCTACGATTAGTAGTGATTGTAGTGATTGTAGGGTGCGTCAGGGGAGTGAATATCTTGAGTGTAAATTAAAAACTTTTCCCCCTGACGCACCCTACGATTAGTTACTGATGACTGATGACTGATGACTAATGACTTCTTCCTTCTGATTATGGCAGCCAAAAATCGGGAATAACAGCTTTAGTCAAACTGCGAGCAAACTGATTAATCTGTCTCCCGATTTGAATGTGCGGCTCGTCAGCTTCCACCGGAATAATTTCGGCTTTTTTCCCGATTCCGAAACGCGAAACTACCAAATTAGCAGCCTCCAAACCAGTAACATAAGCCTTTTCCTGCGACCAAGAACCGTGACGAGTTACAACCCAATCACCGCTCATCAATACATTATCATAACTTGTGACCGCAGGCAACAAATACTGATAACTTCCCGGTGCAAAATGTGTCACCGCCCGCGACAAACGAATCGCGCTGCTGTCAATTACTTTAGCCTCCCGAAAAGCCGGAATGCAAGTCGCTAAATCCCGCTGAACTAGGGAAACTATTTCCTCATCTTTCAGGGTAATTAATTGATTGGCGTGATAAAAATCAGCTTCGATAACTGTTCCCGGTTCGTCTCGAAACTCGTCGTGCAAAGCATTCAAATCAAAAAATGTCCATCCGGTAGTCGAACTAAATCCAAAACAGGCATTAGAAGGCAACGGAATATCAATTTTTCTGTCAAACCATAGGCGAACAGCCAACACGTCAACAGCGCCCAAATTCATCACGTCCCGAAACTCTGGGCGGCGTTGCAAAGCTGGACTGCTGCTGATAATTTTTTGCATTCCCGTGACACCAACTGCAAAAATAACTGCATCTGCCTCGAAGGTTTCGTCGCCACACACAACGCCCGTCGCTCGGTTGTTGCTGTCAACTATTACATCAGTAACTCGCCGCTTTGTCAATACTTTGGCGCCGATTTGTTCCAGTCGTTCCACCCACGGGCGAAATATTTTTTCTCCGACTGTGCCGCGACACCAAACTACATCAAAATCTGGTTGGTGTGCTAAAATGAAATAATAAAGCATTCCCAAAGCTGCGGCCGCCGAACACTGTTCTCCGGGTGCAAATAAACCTACTAATAACATCGGTTCAAAAGCATCGCGGTACAGCCTCGCTGATACGCCAAACTGTTTGAACAATTCGCGGGCGGTGACGCTATCGTACCTGCGCCAAGCTTCGTCCGAGTTGTCGAAATCTAGGACGGCGTAGAGTAAAGGTAAGGCTGAAAGGCGATCGACTAATGGCAGTCTTTTAAATCTGGTGTAGAGGAAGGTTCCTAACGGTGTGGGAAGTCGCGGCTCGTCCTGAAAAATGGGCGATTCTACTTCCAACCCGGCGGGGGAATACTGACAAGAACGAGTCCAAGGTGTGAAGGGGTCTAGTCCTAATTGCTTGACTAATGAAAAGATATTCTTGTAAGGATACCAGAAGCCGTGAATGCCTGCTTCTACGGAACGCCCGCCTGCGGTTTTCCACCCCGCAACTAAGCCTCCCGGCTGAGGGCCTGCTTCTAATAAAGTTACGTCATAGCCTTGCTGGGCTAGGTGATAGGTGGCGCCTAAACCGGCCCATCCGGCACCGACTATGACTATTTTTGGGGTTGGTGATTCTGCTGACATTGCGTACCTCTTGATTATTTATTTATGATGACATGATTTATCAAATCAAGTTAAATATAGATTTTGTTATTTAGCTGAGGTGTGTCTAGTAATGGGGAATTGGTCGCGCTTGACCAAGCTCATTTGATAAGCGCTATATGAGATAAATTATCTGAAAGTTAGAGGAGGTTTTTTTGACGGCGATAGCTGTTATATTAAAACGTTAAGGTTGGTTTTTCCCAGAATTGAGATTAAAGTAAAATACACAAACAGAATGAGTTGTCAATATGCAATTAATTAATTATTTGACTGCTGTTTTTGGGGTAATTTGGCAAAATAGCATTTTTCACTGGGCGGCGCTGATTTTGCTGTGCGGGGCTATTTGGGGCGAGTACACTTCTGTGAAGCAGTACCAGCGTTATGTGGCGGCCAAAAGCCGATCGACTTTTGAGGCTGTCAACTATTTGAGATCGAAGCTAGAAAGCGGTACATCAGGGGCGATCGAATTGCAGCAGTGGGAAACACCAGCCGACACTTGGAAACTGCTGCTAGACTGGTTTAGCGAACACTTGGCGGGCGAAATAACCCCCGATGGCGAGGGTTATAGGGCGCAGGTAAAATCCGGGCGGTTTGTCTTATTTCAGTATCCGGCAATTTTAGGGCGATCGGCACCTCGGAGTCAGTGGCGGTTTGTACCCAGCGTTTTAGTCGCGTTGGGGGTTTTAGGTACATTTTACGGCATTCAAACCGGCTTGCAAGATGTTAACTTGGGTTCGCTGGAAGATACCAAACAATTGCTACCCTCGATTAGCACGTTGCTGGAGGGGATGAAAACGGCGTTTTCGACTTCTCTGATGGGTTTGGGCTCTTCTAGTGTATTTACGATCGTGTTGGCGTGGGGCGATCGCGCGCGGGTTGCTAAACGCGACAATTTACGCAACAAATTAGATAAAATCGCCCAATTACAAACCCCCGAACAACTGTTTTCCCGTGCTAATTCTAGCGGTGGGGATGCTGCGGAGGCGATCGCCCTTGCGATCGAGACAATGAGAACCGGATTTGCTCAAATCGTCGAGGCGCAAAGCAATGTCAACTCTCAGGCGATAGGACAACAAATCGGTTTAGCAATGACTCCTGTTTTCCAAGATATCCGCCAAGAATTATCCGCACTCCAACAGATTAAATCAGACCAAGGCGAACAGATATTAAACAACCTACTTTCAGGGCTGCGCACCGAAGTAATTGAGCCTGTTGTGGGGCGATTGGATCAAAGTGCTCAGTTAACTCAAGAAGCATCCGAAGCTGTCAGAGAACTCAAGAACGAATTGGGCGGAATATCTTCTAGTTTAGCACAATCTATCCTAACAATTCAAACTTTCCAGCAAGATACATTAGTGCAGTTACAGGAATTTGCCAACAACTTGCAGCAGATTTTAGGACAATTCCAGACAGACACCCACAGCGTTTTGCAGGAAATGGCCACCGAAATACGATCGGGAGTTGGAGAAAGCATTGAAGGCATGAAAGCGCAAAGAACAGCATTTCAAGAAAGCGCCCAAGAAGCGGCCAACACCTTTAGAGGAATTCAGGACAATTTGCAAGCATCTCTCCACACTCAAGCCGAACAAGAAAGAGAAATGCTGCAAGGTGTGGAAACCAGGATGACCAATATTTTAAATGCAACGCATACAGCTTTCCAAACTCAGTCAGACACGCTCAAAGTAGTAGGTGATGAAGCATCGGGACTGATGGACACAGCGCGAGAAAATTTGGTGGGAAGCTTGCAGAATGTTGACTCCATGCTGCAAAACACTCGCGTCACAGTCCAGGAAGAACTAGACAACTTCCGGGTAACATATCAAGACTCTCTCCAGCAATTCTTTACCCAACAAAACAATTTACTCGAAGGTACTTTAGGTAAGCAGCAAAAAGGTCTAGCGCAGGTTGTACTCGGCTTGCAAAAAGTTTTTCAAGAAGAATCGGAGAAACGCAAATTGATGTCGCAGCAAGTTGACCAAAGTATGAGTCAAATTTTAACAACAGCCTCTGAAGTCAGTCAGTTTGCTAATTCTGTGGGCTTGAATTCCAGCCAGCGTTTGGCACAGTTGCAGGAATTAGCAAAGATTACCGGACAAGAAGTGCTGCGGGTAGAAAGCGTTTATGAAAAAATGGCGAATCAGTTCAATACAGAAGGAGAAAGAATGCAAACTACCTATACAAATTTGGTGAATCAATTAAATGCAGCTTTGCAAGCAGAACAAGAACAAGTGCAGCGGGTTGAGAGTGCCTATCAAAACATGACAAGTCAGTTCGATCGCGCGCTACAGTTGGGCAACAATCAATTAATGGGCTATTTGGAAACAACTACGTCATCGCAGCACAAGTTTTTTGAAGAAGCGGATTCTTCGATGGCGAAAGTGTGTACTGGATTGCAAGAAAGTTCCGACGGTTTGATGCAGGTTGCTCATTATTTGGTAGCGGCGGCTGATAATTTGGGGACGAAGAAATAAACTTTTAACAGCAAGGTTTGTAGTGAGGACTTTAGTCCGCAATAAGAAGGACTGAAGTCCTCACTACGAACCCAAGATTAAGGTTTGTAGTGAGGACTTTAGTCCGCAATAAGAAGGACTGAAGTCCTCACTACGAACCCAAGATTAAGGTTTGTAGTGAGGACTTTAGTCCGCAATAAGAAGGACTGAAGTCCTCACTACGAACCCAAGATTAAGGTTTGTAGTGAGGACTTTAGTCCGCAATAAGAAGGACTGAAGTCCTCACTACGAACCCAAGATTAAGGTTTGTAGTGAGGACTTTAGTCCGCAATAAGAAGGACTGAAGTCCTCACTACGAACCCAAGATTAAGGTTTGTAGTGAGGACTTCAGTCCGCAATAAGAAGGACTTCAGTCCTCACTACGAACCTATAGGAACCAGGAAAAGCTATATTTATAATGAGATCCCAAGTCCTTACTACCAAATTTCAAATCAACATATCATGTACGAGTACCGGACGCTGACACCACAACAACGTGCTGAATTAGTTCGACAACGCTTAGCCAAAGGCTACCCACCCCACAGACCACCACATCTAATACGCGATCGCACTTTTTACCTGCTGACAGGCACCTGTTACCAACATAAGTATTACATGGTAGATCAATCTCGCCGCCAGCAACTCCTAGATCGGCTATTTGAAGCATTTGTAACTAAAGGTATAGAAATACTCGCCTGGGTTGTATTGCCCAATCACTATCATCTTTTGGTACAGGTTGCGAACTTTAACCATTTAAGTAAATTATTTCATGCAGTTCATGGGTCAATATCTCGTCAATGGAATCTGGAAGATGGAGCTACAGGTGGTCGAACAGTTTGGTATAGTTACAGTGATAGAGCTATTCGTTCCGAACGGCATTACTATACAACACTCAATTATATCCACAACAATCCTGTCAAACACCTATGGGTAAAGTCTCCTTATGATTACGCTCAAAGCAGTATTCACTGGTATTTGAAATATTATGGACGGGAATGGCTGCGTCATTTGTGGAATGAATATCCAGTTAAAGACTATGGTCGCGCTTGGGATGATATTTAGAAATAGGTTCAGGACTAAAGTCCTCACTACAAACTAATTAACAATGCAAAAATGAGAAATTTATCCGATTTAGACAACGCACCAGAAACAGAAGAAGAGGAAGATTCCAGCGTACTGCTATCCATCGGTGATTTAATGTCCGGCTTGCTGATGTTGTTCGCCCTCCTGTTCATCACCGTGCAGATTCAACTCAGCGAAAAGGCGAAAATGCTCGATGCAAAAATCCTTCAGGTGGAAAAACTGCGACAGGAATTGCAGCAATATCAAAAGGCATTTGAAGGACTACCCCAGATTATTGTCAATGCTTTAGAGGGAAAAGTTGGAGACAAAGATATTTTTACGGTTGACCCCGGAACCGGAGATGTCAGCATTCGCGATCGCATTTTGTTTGATAATAACAGTTCCGTCCTCAAACCCGAAGGCAAAAAGTTTCTCCAAGCCTTCATTCCCATTTACAGTCAAGTGCTTTTTGCTAACCAACAGTTTGAAAAACAAATTGCTCGCGTTGTCATCGAAGGACATACCAGTTCCAACGGTTCCGATTCCAAAAATCTGGATCTGAGTTTACGCAGGGCTTTAGCTGTTTCTAATTATATGTTTTCCGATGAGGTGAATTTTCCTAAAAAAGCCCAATTGCAGCAGAAAGTATTAGTTTCGGGACGGGGAGAATTAGATGCAAATCCGACTCAAAATGCAGCGGGCGATCGCAAAGTGGTTTTCCGCTTCCAATTCCGCCGCGAAAACTTGAATGTTGACGTAAACGGCCAATTACCCTCGCCCCCAGTCAAAACCCCGAATTCTACCCCTAAATAAATGCTGCGGCTTGACCTGCGGATTTGATATAAAATGTGTGGGATTATTAGTCCTATACCCACGGGTAGCCAGAAACCCTTATGAAATCGCTCTTTCCCGATCGCAAATCGCAAATCGCAAATCGCAAATTATATAACCTGTTGCTGCTATTATTTCCTGCGAGTGCATGGCTGATCGTTTTCTTCATTCTGCCGGTGCTAATTGTACTGTTGTACAGTTTCTTAGAACGCGGTACTTACGGCGGTATTACTTGGGTATTTACTCTCAGCAACTACCAGCGCTTGTTTAACGGGGTTTTCTTAGGGGTAATTGGGCGATCGCTCTTTTTAGCTTTTTTGACAACCGCCGCTTGTTTGTTAGTCGGCTATCCCCTCGCATTTTTCATCGCCACCCGTCCCCCCCGCTGGCGAAATGCCTTGCTGTTGCTGATAATTATTCCATTTTGGACTAATTTTTTGGTGAGAACCTACGCCTGGATGCTGCTGCTGCGGAGCGAAGGAGTGGTTAACACAGCCCTGCAAAGCCTGCATATAATTAGCGAACCGTTAAACTTGCTGTTTACGCCTTTCGCTGTGGCGATCGGTTTAATTTACGGCTATTTACCTTTTATGGTTCTGCCTTTATATTCTAGCATAGAACGCTTCAATTTTTCATTAGTTGAAGCAGCTCAAGATTTAGGAGCAAATGATATTCGCACTTTTTGGCGCGTGTTTTTACCGCTGACAACTCGCGGCATTGTTGCTGGCTCAATTTTGGTTTTCGTTCCCGCAGTGGGAGCTTTCATTACACCGGATATATTGGGCGGCTCGAAAACAATTATGGTGGGAAATTTGATTCAAAATCAGTTTATGAAATCTCGCGATTGGCCTTTTGGTTCGGCGCTTTCCATGCTGTTGACTGCAATTATCTTGATTCCTGTTTTAATTTATTTTCGCGTGTCTGACGAAACTCAATAACCAGTACACTCTGCGCGATTTATGTTTACCTTAAGATAGCCCAATGCCCAATGCCCAATGACCAATGCCCAATGCCCCATGCCCAATGCCCAATGCCCAATGACTAAAATAAAACTAGATTTGTTCGTGCGGGCGATCGGCAAACAGTGGCTTTGGGTACAAGCTGCACTAGCCTTTGCCTTTCTTTACTTGCCAATTCTCATCTTAATTATTTACTCCTTCAACGCTTCCAAATTTAACGCAGTTTGGCGCGGTTTTACTCTCGATTGGTACGGTAGCTTGTTTAGCAATGCAGGCGCGACGATTGCTACCAGCAGCAGCGCCGGAATTTTGCCAGCACTCAACAACAGTTTGCTAATTGCAGCGATTTCGACGGCTTTAGCAACAATTTTCGGTACCATGCTCGCCCTAGCGCTGGAACGCTTTCATTTTCCGGGGCGCAAAGCAGTAGAAGCTTTACTGTTTTTGCCGGTGATTATGCCCGAAATTACGATCGGCATTTCACTGCTAGTTTTCTTTACCCTGGCATTTCGGATCGTAGAAAATCTCACGGGAATCCGCCTCAATCTTGGCTTACCCACAGTAATTATCGGTCATGTTGTCTTTAATATTTCCTTTGTAACGATTACTGTTAGGGCGCGTTTAGCGGAACTCGATCCTCAATTAGAACAAGCAGCCTTTGACTTGGGCGCTAACGAATGGCGGACTTTTTTGCGGATTACTCTCCCTCTAATTTTGCCCGCTATTTTCAGCGCGGCACTGCTGGCTTTTACTCTGTCGCTGGACGATTTTGTCGTGACATTCTTTACCACCGGCGTTGGTTCCATGACACTGCCGCTATTGGTTTATGGCATGATAAAATTTGCAGTCACGCCAGCAATTAATGCCATCTCAACTTTGATGTTGCTAGCTTCTTTATTGCTGGTTGTATCATCGCTAAAAGTTCAGAAAAGTTGACTAAGGATCGCAAATTAAATAATTTACACAAATTTATGGATGGGCGTCTCGCCCGTCCATAAAGAACGGGCGAGACGCCCATCCCACAAGAATCATCAAATTATAAGTTATTTAATTCTCATTCCTAAATTGCTTTTTATGTCATAATTATTGTTTTATGTAGCCAAAAAAACCCATGAAACGCCTCCTGACTTTCTTACTTTTGTTTGTGATGAGTGCAACGGTGGTTTTCGGATGCAGCCGCACAGGTGGCAACCAGCAAGTCCTCAGCATTTACAATTATGCAACTTATATCGCCCCAGAAGCGATCGCCCAATTCGAGAAAGAGAACAATGTTAAAATTCAATACGATACTTTCGAGAACAGCGACGCACTCTATGCCAAAATACAACAGGGAAATCCTGGTTATGATGTCATATTTCCCGCCGATTACATGGTGAGAATCATGGCAGCCGATAATATACTTGAACCATTAGATATAGCCAAAATTCCTAACAAAACTAATCTCGATCCGAGATGGATGAACCAAACATTTGACCCTGAAAACAAATATTCATTGCCTTATCAGTGGGGAACAATGGGAATTGGCTACAACATCAAAGCAACCAAGGGCGATATTAACAGTTGGGGGGCGATGTTCGATCCAAAATATACGGGAAAAATAGCATGGCAAGATGATGCTAGATATACTTTTGCAGCCGTTTTAATGTATTTAGGATTTGACCCAAATACAACTAATCCCGCAGAAATTAACAAAGCCCGTGACTTACTGATTAAAAATAAAAATATCATTGCAGCTTTTGTCCCAGATACTGGTCAAACTCTTCTGGATCAAGGAGAAGTAAACCTGACAATGGAATGGAGTGGTGATATTTCTCAGGTAATGAAAGAGAATCCCAATCTCCGTTATGCTATTCCAAAGGAAGGAACAATTGTCTTTTCTGACAACATGGCAATTCCCAAAGGTGCTCCACACAAAGAGTTAGCTGAGAAATTTATCAATTTCATTTTGAAGCCAGAAGTAGGTGCGACAATTTCTAATTTTACCCACTATGGCTCGCCGAATAAAGCAGCAATAGATAAAGGTTTAATTGACCCGAAAGATTTGAAAAATCCCCAAATTTATCCACCGACTGAGATTTTTGCTAAGATGAAATTCTTGCAGGATGTTGGGAAAGCAACCGCATTGTACGATCGAGCTGCGACGGAAGTTAAAGCAGGAGCAGGAAAGTAAGATTTTTCACGTTTAAATTGCAGATTTGGGGCAGGCTAGAAGCCCACCCCACAAGAAAATAAATAGTTTGATTATTTGGCTTGTTACCAGGCTCTGCTTGGTAACGAGTAGAAAGCGAGTAACTAACTGTAGGGTGCGTCAGGGGGAAAATTATTCAGTATCTCGTCAGAACATTCAGCCCTGACGCACCCTACAATAACTAAAAATTAAATTAAAATCCACAATAGCTTAATTGCTAACGATCCCTACTAGGATAGATAAAAATGCACGCCGTAGAACTTTTAGACATTTCCAAAGTATTTAAAAGCGCTCGCAGTCAAGATTTCTTGGCTGTAGACAATATCAACCTGCAAATTAAAGAACGCGAATTCTTTTCTTTGCTCGGCCCTTCCGGCTGCGGAAAAACTACAACTTTGCGAATGATCGCTGGTTTTGAAACTCCCACAGCGGGCGAAATTTACATTCAGGGCGAACCGATGCAAAATCGCCCGCCATTTCACCGCCCAGTAAATACGGTATTTCAAAACTATGCTTTATTTCCGCACATGACTGTAGCACAAAATGCTGCATTTGGGTTGGAAATGGAGAATTTGCGCCCGCCAACAATTCGCGATCGCGTGGCGCGAGCTTTAGCATTAGTACAGCTAACAGATGTAGAAAAACGCTATCCCCGCCAACTCTCAGGAGGACAGCAGCAGCGAGTAGCGCTGGCGAGGGCGTTGGTCAAAGAGCCTTCTGTTTTGCTGTTGGACGAGCCCTTAGGAGCGCTGGATTTAAAATTGCGTAAAGAGATGCAATTAGAATTAAAAAAAATGCAGCGCCAATTGGGAATTACATTTATTTATGTGACTCACGACCAAGAAGAAGCTCTCACAATGTCGGATAGAATTGCTGTGATGGATGGAGGAAAACTGCAACAAGTCGGGACGCCTGTGGATATTTATGAATATCCTAAAACGCAGTTCGTTGCTGATTTTATTGGGGAGAGCAATTTCTTGACCGGGCGAGTAGTAGAAAAGCAAGAGGGTAAAATAATCGTGTTGGTTGACCAGCAGTTGCCCGTGTTAGTTGCGACATCAGAAAATTTGCCCGCTGGGAAAGTTGTTACTCTGGTGTTGCGGCCGGAAAAAGCTGCTATTTACCCGGCTAATTATCAGGCTGAAAATATCTGGCCCGGAGTAGTAGAAGAGGCGATTTATATTGGTACTGACACGCGTTATAAGGTGCGCCTGACTGCCAAAAGCTCGATCGCCCTTCGCCGACAAAACTTGCACAGAGATGACTTGCAGCGGCACAAAGTGGGCGACAGCGTTAAAGTCGCGGTGCCGCCGGAAAGTATCTGCATTTTTTGAAACGTCCTGATGAATTCGCTCTGCCTTACTGCGGTGATGGCGAGGGACTCTCGGCCCCGGGCGAGGGAATATCCGCAGGAGTTGATTCTGGTGAGGGTGAGGGGCTCTCCGAAGTAGGAGACTCTGGCGAGGGCGAGGGACTCTCGCCACCGGGCGAGGGACTCTCGCCACCGGGCGCAGGAATATTTGCACCGGGCGAAGGAATATCCGCAGGAGTTGGGGCGGTAGTTTCCGGCGGTGGTGGCAGTTGTTCGGGATCGGGGCTGGGGTTTTGGAGGCTACGCACCCACAAACCTAAACCCGCGAAGACTAGCATCAGCACCAACAGCCCCAGCAAAGGCAGCCAACGCTTGGGATTCTTTCTTTGAACTGGTTCCCCCGCGGGGGCAGTTTCCGGGTACAGCAACTGTTTGGAAGATTCAGAAAGCTGAGATTCTGGCATCCTGCCCGTTTTTTGGAGGGATGTCGGGAGGGAGGGCGGTAGCGACACTGACGCGGATGACACGGGCGCCGATGACACCGCCGCTGACGCACCCGCCGTATCGAATAACACCAGTCTCTCCGGCGACATCCGACAGTGAGTCACCACCACAGAAGTGTTATCGTAACCGTTTTTCTCGTTGGCGAGGCGCACCCAAGACACAGCCGCCGCTTCCAAGGACATTTTGCCCTCAAGTACCTCTGGGCCGTAATTCTGCCAAGATTGCTCTACCCAGTCGTTATCGCTCAAACCATCGGAGCACAGCAGCAGCAAGCCTTCTTCTTCGACAATAAATCGCTGAATTGTCGGGCGCAGAAAATCGCCGTCCCGCGTGCCCAAAGCTTGAGTCAGGGCTCCGGCGTCCGATCGCAATTGAGTCTCCCAGGATAAACTGTGTCCTAGGTGCACTTCCCTAGACGCTACATCGTCGTCTACAGTCAGGCGCTGACAGTAATTGTTGCCAATCCAATAGGCGCGGCTGTCTCCAACATTGACCAAATAAAGTTCGTGACTGTTATTCGACGGTAGATCCTCGGAAACTTTCACTTTTTGAGGCAACTGGAGAGCCATCACCAAAGTAGTTCCCATGCGCTGGCGCAACTCTTTTCCTTGCTCGTTATTTTGAGCAGAAATCACATTATTCACAACCTTCACGATTTCTTCAAGTTGTTTGACGACCATTGCTGGCGCCATCAACTCTTGTTGTTCGGCGATTTCGGCGAGCAAATTTTGGATTAAAGCTTTCAGAGACTGCACGGCTAATTGACTGGCAACTTCTCCTCCTTCGTGGCCTCCAACCCCGTCGCAAACCATTGTCAAGTAAGGAATTAGTTTGTCATTTCCGCCCGTTTTGAGCGATTGAAAATCAGCAGCAGTCGGATAGCAACTGTCTTCATTTTTAGATCGCTGCGGCCCGGTGTCGGTGAGGCCGACTACTTCTAAATGCAGGGGCAATTTAGCAGCTTGTTCTAATAGTAAATCGTTTAGTTCCAGGGCGATCGCATCAAAATTCATGCTGCTGCGGCGCATAAATACACAAATCTCCCCGAGTTTCGACTGCACATCAGGGTGGGCCGATTCCACCAAACCTGACCACACATCTCCCAAATCCTTGAGTGTGGGTACAAAATTTCCAGGGTGCAGTTGCAGCAGGCGCACCCGCCAACCTTCCACCCGCAAATTTTCTGGTACCAGCAAACTCGCAGCGACTCCTTGTTCGGAAAGCGGCGTCCACAGTTGCAGCATTTGCCACAGCCAGTAAACCTGGCGCGCGGCACTTGTCTGAGCCCAAGCTTCTAGAATGGAAGGATACAGGCTACCGAAATTATTGACCGGCACATTTTCCAACAACAGCACCTCTGTGGCTGCCGCTGCTTCCCCGAGGGCACAAAAGCCGTATACTTCCGGCGTATGCAGCCGCTCGGGATACAAATGCAGGTAAGGCATGATGCTATCCGGCAGTTGTTCGGGGACACTGGGAGGGATAGACGGACGGCTGTCAAGCCAGATTTGGGGTGCAATGACAAAATATCGATCGGCGATTACCTTACCTGTCGGCACTTCCTCGACTGCTGGGCCCACCGCCCACAAATAGCGATAAATTAAATCGGTTTCGCAAGCTGCACAGTGCTGGCGGCCAAAGGTATTGCCGGGATCGGAACAGCTCAGATTCGGGCAATAAATGGGTTCGGAGAAACTACTGATCATATTGAAATAGTTTGTGTAAAAACATTCTGAAGATATATGATTCCGAGGCTCAAATTCATCAACTTGAGAATAAACTGATTTTAGCCCCTATCAATTTCTTAACTGGCTTTGGGGCAGGGAGAAATTGTAGTTGCTGCCAATGTCGATCGGCGAAAATTGTAATTTAAGCTACTAATACTCAGAGTTTGAGTAGGATGGAAGCCTCAACCGAGTACGGCGATCGGAAAAATCGTGCATTCAGGCCAGCAAGTCGCAAACCCTTGCAAACTCAGTTGTTCGCAATTGTTACATCTCAAATTTCAAATCTAAGATATTTCATAGTATCACCAATTCTTTTACGATCTGGATTCCCACGCTCCTTTGGCTGCTAGTTGGGGCTTTGCTCTGTTTGGCAGAGCTATTTCTCCCCACTGCTTTTGTTGCTTTTATGATGGGGCTGAGTGCCTTCGCCGTAGCTGGATGCTCTCTAGTTTTACATTACGTTAATTTACAAATATTCCTGTGGATGGTATTTTCGACAGTTTTTGTGCTGCTGTCCCGGCGGTTGATACCAAAATATATAAGTGACAATTGACCAATGACAAATGACCAATGACTAAGATTCTTGAGCGATAGTACATCGATCGCACAATCCGAAAAATTCCAATGTGTGATAGTAAATTTTGAAAGAATGAGATTGTTGCAGTTGGGTTTCGAGGTGATGCACGGGGCATTGGTCGATCGTAATTGACGCGCCACATTCGAGACAAGTGAGGTGATGTTGGTCTTGGTGGGCGGCACCGTAGAGAGACTCGCCACTAGCAAGGGTTCTGACTTGCACGAAGCCCTCGCGCTTTAAGCCGTCGAGGGAGCGGTAAACTGTTGCTAAGCCCATGCTTTGGTCGCTATTACGGAGTTCTAGGTAGATATCTTGCGCTGAGAGCGATCGATTTAAGGTCTTGAGCAAGTTTAATATACGCTCCTGACTGCGGGTGCGGTTGGTTCTCATATTTTTTTTGTGTAGTCTGCTGGAATCGGATTTCTCCCTATTTCTAGGCTATCTTACTTGGGGGAGTCATATCAAATCCTGGTCTACACGAACCAATACTCGGCGGTTGAAACCGCGTCTATACAAACGATGTCCGAGGGGAAGACTCGGCGGTTGAAACCGCGTCTACACAAACAATGTCCGCCTCCGCGGACTAAGAGTAAGAGGGTATTAAGCGCAAATCTTGGTTTATATAGCACTTCTCAGATAGATTCGCGGACGTTGTTGGGCTTCAGCCCTCTTAGTTTAGTGGTTATATAAGCTGTCAGTCATACCTCACCTTTTTGAGAAAGGCTATAGAACCCATTTGACATCTTTGAGTTTTTGGGTTGGGTGACGAGAAATACCGAGATTAACCCGGTTTCTGAGATTTACGCCCGGGGCAAGAAACCGGGTTTCTACGAGTTTTTGGGTTGGTCACGAGAAATACCGAGAGAAACCCGGTTTCTGAGATTTACGCAGAATAGATATCAAATGGGTTCTATAGAAGACTCGGCGGTTGAAACCGCGTCTACACAAACGATGTCCGCCTCCGCGGACTTAAGAGTAAGAGGGTGTTAAGCGCGGATTTGGTGTGAAAGGTCGATCGCGCGTTGCTCAGTTGTAGAATACAATGGCGCTAACTTGCACATCACCTATCGCAACATTCCCGTGACTCAGAAATATCTTGCCCAAATCTATGTTACTCTCCGCCCTTCGGTTTTAGACCCCGCCGGTACTGCCGTACAGTCTGGTTTGCAACACATGGGATACGACAATGTTGAGCGCGTGCGTATCGGGAAGTACGTTGAATTGACGCTGACTGCTGCTGATGAGTCGATCGCGCGCGAACAACTCGATCGCGTTTGCGATCAACTTTTGGCGAATCCGGTGATTGAGAATTATCGCTTTGATTTGACTGTCATTCCTGTACCTGTTGAGACAGCAGGGGTATAAATTCGATCCCCCCGGCGCCCCCCTTAATAAGGGGGGGACAAGAGTTTTCAAAGTCTGTCTTAAAAAAGGAAGGAACTCGGAACACTCAAAGTCCCCCTTTTTAAGGGGGATTTAGGGGGATCTAGGCTTCGATACAAACCAAAGAAACAGAGGATTTAAGTCTTAAGTTGACACTTCTTCCTTCTTCCTTCTTCCTTCTTCCCTCTTCCTTCTTCCCTCTTCCTTCTTCCTTCTTCCTTCTTCCTTCTTCCTTCTTCCTTCTGCTTATGAAATTTGGAGTTATTGTTTTTCCGGGTTCAAATTGCGATCGCGATGTGGTGTGGGTAACTCAAGGGTTGCTACACCAACAGACGCGGATGATTTGGCACGAAGATACCGATATTTCGGATATTGACATCATTGTAATTCCCGGTGGTTTCAGTTACGGAGATTATTTGCGGTGCGGTGCGATCGCCCGTTTTTCTCCGGCGATGCAGGCTACGGCGGAACACGCGAAACAAGGTAAGCTTGTACTCGGCATCTGCAATGGTTTTCAGGTGTTGACTGAGGCTGGTTTGTTACCGGGTGCTCTGGTGCGGAATGCCGGATTGCATTTTATTTGCGATCGCGCTTCTTTGAAAGTTGAACGCGGTAATACTCCCTGGACTTCGGCCTATAGTTCGGGTGAAATCATCGATTTGCCGATCGCCCACGGTGAAGGCAACTATTATGCTGATGCTGATACTTTGGCAGAGTTGGAAGAACACGATCAAGTGTTGTTTCGCTACTGTACGAGTGCTGGGGAAATTAGCGCTGCTGGTAATCCGAATGGTTCTTTAAATAATATTGCTGGCATTTGCAATCGCCAAGGCAATGTGTTAGGAATGATGCCGCATCCTGAGAGGGCTTCTGATCCAATGTTGGGCGAAACTGATGGGGTGAAATTGTTTCAAGGTTTGCTAATGGCTACTGTGGCGGCTGTTTTGTAGCTTTGCGGACAGGCTAGGAGTAACATCCCACAAGAGCTTTCAACTTGTTACCAGGCTACTGCCTGGTAATATATCTGTTGCAAAAGTCTTTTTAATCAAATTTTGGAACGGGCAAGATGCCCATTCCACAGAAAAAAATATTTTTGTGGAACGGGCATCTTGCCCGTTCCGATCGCACTTTTTGCACATTTCTCGCTTGTGGCAATTCTCTCGCCGCGCTAAACTACGGCAAAGTGAGAAAAATATTTAATTCTATGCCACAGATAGATTTAGCAAATATTAAAACTAGGTTAATCGGATTCGGTGCAGTGATGACTGTCGGACAGGTTATTGCTAGTGTGCTCGGCGGGCCAGGGGCGGAAGTCGCAGCAGGCATTATCGGCGGCCCGATCGCAGTTGTGGGTGTTTCTGCGTTATCGGCGATCGTTTCTAGTTTGACTGGGAATCTGCTGGCGAGTGGTATTGACCAGAAAATGGTCGATCGCTTGTCTAAGAATAAGCATATCCTGGACAATCACGATTTGACTAGGGCGGCTGGTGAGGCGATCGGCTATATTCTCAAGTCGGTGGCGCGATCGACTGAGTTGAAAGAACTTGCCAAATCTAAGGGTTTGCCCGATCCTCAAAAAGCACTCAACCAATTAGCCGAGGAAAGCATTACATATTGGTTCAATATTAACACAGAAATTACGGATTCGTCAAGTGCTTTAAAGATTTCCGAAGACCAACTTAGTAAGATATTTTCGGCTGATGATTTTGATGAAGTTACGGGATTGACTGCCGAAGATTGGGAGATTTTTGTCAACGGATTTGCGGCGAGTGAGGGCAAATCCTTCGATGGTGAAATCGTGCTGTTGGCAGCGCAAAAACTGCACACAACTTTCCCGCAAGCGTTTCGGGAAGTGCTGAAAGAAGATGCAGTCAATGGTGGGCAGAAGTTTGCCGGGATGGTGTTGAATCTGCACCAAATTGCGATCGCCGAACTCAAGGATTTGGGGCTGCAAAATCGGGAAATCCTCGATAAATTGGAGGCTGTGGCAAGTCAGCAGCAGATTTGTCAAGTCATGGTGAGGCTGGAGTATCTCGAAATTGGCATCCGATCCGATTTAGGGCAAATACAGGATTTGCTGCAAAGATTAGTGGATACTTCCGCGCCGAAATTGCCGCTTCCATACGAGTGCGAGACGATTATTAATGAGAAAGTTCAAGACTTTACCGGCCGGAAGTTTGTGTTTGAAGCAATTAGCCGCTTTTTGCAGGACAATCCGAAAGGCTATTTTGTTTTAGAAGCCGATCCGGGAGTTGGGAAAAGTTCAATTATGGCGATGTGCGTGCTGCTGCTGAAGCGTCGCTGCATTGTCCATTTTAACTCGCAATCTCAAGGGATTGTCCGGGCAGAACAATTTCTGGAAAATGCCTGCACTCAGTTAATTCAAGGCTTTAAACTCAATTATCCAAGATTGCCGGAGAATGCGACGAGAGATGGCAATTTTTTAAGTCGGTTGTTGGGGGAAGTTAAGGCTAAATTGAACGGCAAAAAGTTAATTTTTGTGGTGGATGCGCTGGATGAAGTGGATTTGAGTTTGCAGGGACGCGGTAGCAATGTTCTGTATTTACCGGATTCTTTGCCCGACAATGTTTATTTTATTGTTTCCAAGCGGCCGGAATCTCTGTCAATGCCGGCGAATCATCAGGTTTTTGATTTGATGCAGTTCAGTGCAGAAAGTCTGAAAGATGTCAAGGCTTATATTGAAAAATTCACGAGCCATAGTTCGTCAATTCAGGATTGGATTAACCGTCAAAATTTGAGCTGGGAACAGTTTGTGACTGTTGTGGCAGAGAAAAGCCAAAATAATTTTATGTACCTCCGCTATGTGTTGAATGATATCAATAGTGGCAAGTACAGCGATGTGAGTTTGCAAGATTTGCCGAGGGAGTTGGAAGGATATTATGAGAAGCACTGGGCGCGGATGGAAATGGTGGTTAAGGATAAAGAATTGCGCCGCCGGAAGTTGAAGGTTATTTATTTGTTGACTAAAACTCGGAAGCCGGTTTCCTGCGATATTTTGGCGGATTTTGCTGAGGAAGATGCTTTAGATGTGCAGGAAGTTCTGGATGATTGGGATCAGTTTTTGCGGCGCAGTGGTAATAGTTCTCCTGATTACAGTATCTATCACGCGAGTTTCCAAAGGTTTCTCCACCGCAAAGATGTAGTGCAGAAAGCTGGGGTGTCGTTGGGGGATATTGAAGCGGCGATTTCTGATAATTTGTGGGGGGATTTGTACGGCGATGAGTAAGTTTAAAGAACGGTTGGGGAAAATGTCGCCACAAAAGCGGCTTTATGCTTTGGAAACTCTGCCGGGGCATTTGGCCGAGAGTGTTCAAGGGGAAAGGCTGCATCAGTTGTTGACGGATTTCGATTTTATTGAGGCGAAGTTGGAGGCGTTGGGGGTACAAGCGTTAATTGAGGATTATGATTTGGCGAGAATTTCTGATGTGTTGCTGTCGGGGGAGAAAAATCAAACTCTGAAGTTGATTCAAGGGGCAATTCGCAAGTCGGCGCATATTTTGGCGGTGGATAAAACACAGCTTGCAGGGCATTTATGGGGGAGATTGTTGGATTTTGAAATGCCCCAGATTCAGGGGATGCTGGCAAAAACAAAGCAGTCAAAAGAGCGGCGTTGGTTGCGGCCTTTGAAGGCTAATTTAGAGAGGGCAAATGAAGGTGCGTTGCGGACGCTTGTCGGTCATAGTGGCGCGGTACTAGCAGTGGCGATCGCACCAGACGGAAAAACAGCGATTTCGGCTTCATGGGATAAAACCCTGAAAATCTGGGACACCGAGACAGGCCGGGAACTGAAAACTCTCACCGGTCATAGTTCCGATATATATGCGGTGGCGATCGCATCCGACGGCCTGACAGCGATTTCCGCATCTTCGGATCATACCCTGAAAATATGGGACACCGAGAGAGTCTCAGAACTGAAAACTCTCACAGGTCATACATCTAGGATAATAGCAGTGGCGATCGCACCAGACGGAAAAACAGCGATTTCGGCTTCATGGGATAAAACCCTGAAAATATGGGACATCGAGAAAGGCTTAGAACTGAAAACTCTCACGGGTCATAGTGACTTGGTAACAGCAGTGGCGCTCGCACCAGACGGAAAAACAGCGATTTCCGCATCTTCGGATCGTACCCTGAAAATCTGGGACACCGAGACAGCCTCAGAACTGAAAACTCTCACGGGTCATAGTAATTCGGTAACAGCAGTGACGCTCGTACCAGACGGAAAAACAGCGATTTCCGCATCTTCGGATCGTACCCTGAAAATCTGGGACACCGAGACAGGCAGACAACTCAAAACTCTCATTGGTCATAGTGATTCGGTAAATGCAGTGGCGATCGCACGCGACGGAAAAACAGCGATTTCCGCTTCAAATGATAATACCCTGAAAATCTGGGACACCGAGACAGGTTCAGAACTAAAAACTCTCATCGGTCATAGTAACTGGGTCAGAGCAGTGGCGCTCTCACCAGACGGAAAAACAGCGATTTCCGCATCTTCGGATCGTACCCTGAAAATCTGGGACACCGAGACAAGCAGACAACTCAAAACTCTCATTGGTCATAGTGATTCGGTAAATGCAGTGGCGATCGCACTCGACGGAAAAACAGCGATTTCCGCATCCTCGGATCGTACCGTGAAAATCTGGGACATCCAGACAGGCTGCGAACTGAAAACTCTCACCGGTCATAGTGACTGCGTAAATGCAGTGGCGATCGCACTCGACGGAAAAACAGCGATTTCCGCTTTTTGGGATCGTACCATAAAAATCTGGGACACCGAGACAGGCAGACAACTCAAAACTCTCAGAGGTTATAGTTCCGATGTATATGCAGTGGCGATTGCACCAGACGGAAAAACAGCGATTTCCGCATCCTCGGATCATACCGTGAAAATCTGGGACACCGAGACAGGTTCAGAACTGAAAACTCTCATCGGTCATAGTGACTGGGTAAGAGCAGTGGCGATCGCACCAGACGGAAAAACAGCGATTTCCGCATCCTCGGATCATACCGTGAAAATCTGGGACACCGAGACAGGTTCAGAACTGAAAACTCTCATCGGTCATAGTGACTGGGTAAGAGCAGTGGCGATCGCACCAGACGGAAAAACAGCGATTTCCGCATCCTCGGATCATACCGTGAAAATCTGGGACACCGAGACAGGTTCAGAACTGAAAACTCTCATCGGTCATAGTGACTGGGTAAGAGCAGTGGCGATCGCACCGAACGGTAAAACGGCAATTTCCGCTTACCGCGATTGCACCCTGACAGTCTGGGATCTTCTCAGCGGTAGAGAGGTTGCTAGTTTGAGCGGAGAACATGAGTTCAATTGCTGTGCGATCGCCCCTGATGGAGTGACAGTTGTAGCCGGCGATGCGTCGGGCCGGGTGCATTTCCTGCGTTTGGAGGGAATGGGGGATTTGGGCGATGTTTGAGACAAATTTGCGATGATTTTTTGGGGTAGGGAAACGGCACGTGCAGCAGCATCCGGCGGTTGAAACCGCGGCTACACAAACGATGTCCGCCTCCGCGGACGGAAGAAAAATTATCTTCAACCCACGGAGGTGGGTTTTGTCTGTGTAGACGCGGTTTCAACCGCCGTCTTTTCTGGGTGCGAGGTTTTTTTTCGGGAAATGTGCGATCATTAGCACCCGGCGGTTGAAACCGCGGCTACACAAACGATGTCCGCCTCCGCGGACTAAGAAAAATTATCTTCAACCCACGGAGGTGGGTTTTGCCTGTGTAGACGCGGTTTCAACCGCCGTCTCTTCTTTTCAGGGCTTACAGACTCCGACAAAGAAACCGGGTTTTTACCGAATTTCTAGACTAAAATCAAGTATCTTTGGAAAAAACCCGGTTTCTGGGCTCCCGCCACCCAGCAAAGAAACCGGGTTTTTGCCCGAATCTGTGGGTTGTAGGGAAGTATTTTGGAAAAAACCCGGTTTCTGGCACACTATGGCTAATTGGGATAAAGTTTTAGAAAGAGATCCAAATCATGCTAATGCTTATTATAATAAAGCTTGCTATTTTGCCTTGCAGAATCAGGTTGAGTTAGCGTTAGAAAATTTGCAGCGCGCGATTGAATTAGACCCGGAAAGATATCGAGAGTTGGCAAAAACGGATACCGATTTTGATGGGATTCGCGGCGATGTTCGGTTTCAGGAGTTGTTGGGAAATTGATTTGAGCGTTGATATCATTAGCACTCGGCGGTTGAAACCGCGGCTACACAAACGATGTCCGCCTCCGCGGACTAAGAAAAATTATCTTCAACCCACGGAGGTGGGTTTTGTCTGTGTAGACGCGGTTTCAACCGCCGTCTCTTCTTTTCAGGGCTTACAGACTCCGACAAAGAAACCGGGTTTTTACCGAATTTCTAGACTAAAATCAAGTATCTTTGGAAAAAACCCGGTTTCTGGGCCCCCGCCACCCAGCAAAGAAACCGGGTTTTTGCCCGAATCTGTGGGTTGTAGGGAAGTATTTTGGAAAAAACCCGGTTTCTGGCACACCGCGATCGACTTTTCGGGAAATGTGCGATCGACTTTTGGGGATTTGGGCGATCGACTTTTCGGGAAACGGGCGATCGACTTTTTGGACAACGGGCGATCGACTTTTCGGACAAACGGGCGATCGACTTTTCAACCTGCGAAGGCGGGTTTCGTCTGACTTTCTGGCGGTTTCAACCGCCGCTAGGAACGGGCAAGATGCCCGTTCCACAACATAACTTTTTCTGTGGAATGGGCATCTTGCCTGTTCCAAAAATTGATTAAAAAAACTTTTGCAAGATATCTAATCACCAGTTGACTCATCCAATCCCAGCGGCACAAAATACTGACTGTAAACCACACTATCCGGCTCCCAAAGAGGCCGCCAATAGACATTCTGTATCACCGCCTTCTCCCCATCACCATCAGCGGGCCACTCAAAACTGACGATCGCAATATTGCCATATCCCACAATTTCATCACCCTCTTGCAGCCACCGATTCCGCCACAACAGCGCTATCAAACTCCACAAACGACCCAGCAATAACAACACTTTATTTTTAGGCAATATACTTGACACCTGACCATTTTCATGCTGCAAAAATAACCGAGATTTTTGCCGTTTAATCCAATCAACTCGATAACCCCAATCAGGAAAAGATTGTCTATTTCTCACCGCAGCCGTCATAGCCTTCTTCCTGCCGCGTCTCGGAATCTTCACCAACTCCAGCGGCTCATTCCATCCCAAACATTCGTGCGTCCGCTCAGGAAACAGCGACTTAATTTTAGTATGAATAACATGAGTTTTCCACTCCTCATTAATTAAAGCACTAGAAGTCAATTGTGCCAATACAGATAATCTTTGACTCGCAATTTGCAATTCTCCATTCACCTGAGATACAGACTGCAAACACTCAATCTCAGGGCGACAATCGCCAAAATGACAATCCGACCAATAACTCAGCCGCACAGCAGCAGCATAATGAATATCCCCCGTTAACACAATCACCCGATCGCGCTGCCGAAAAAACTCCGACAAAAGCTTCACAAAAGCTAACTCATGAAAATTCCAAGCATCCCCCGCATCAGTATTAAAAACCTTTCCCTGTTCAACATCCCGCCTTTGCACCGCATCAATAATCCACAAACCTACCAAATTTGTCGGAACCACAACTAGCGTCGCCTCGATCGCAAATTCTCCAGTTTGATTCAGCAAATCAGTCTCTCGCAAAGGCTGCTGAATTTGATCCTGAAAACCTTTATGAGTCAAAAGCATCGGCGGTGCGATCGCACTTTCCACCGGATAGCCCCGCCAAGTTCGCGTATCCAGCACAATCACCTCATGCTTAAAACTTCTCACCGTAAAATGCCAACTCAAAACCTCACCTGCACCCCCGCCATCCCGATCCAAAATCAAAACATCTTCATCCAACTTAAACTTGGGTAAACCAGTCTCCATATCAACCGCCGGAATCCCCAAATACTGACCAGCTTCCTCCCAAACAGCAACATCAGTCCCCGCCGAATCTGACCACTTTTCGGCAGCCTTTAATAACTTATCTCCTACCGTTGCGCGATCGAACTGTGCGGGCGTATTTCCCCAACCCTGAAACACAGCATAAGCCAGCAAAGCATTCTGCACCACCAGGCGGCCCAGCGGCTTACCCAACACCCGATAACACCACTCTCGATTCAAAAAACAATCATCGCTAACATCATGATCATCGCAAATCATATAAGTAGGAATATTCGCCATCGCCCGCCTCACCCGCCACAAATTGCGACAAAAACCATCAAGTTCTACAACTTCTTTATCCCAGACTTTTGCCTGCTGAGAATTTTGACAAATATCCTTACCCTTGGGAAAACTGTCGCACCAAAGTATAGGAGACCAAACTAACAAATACATCGCACAATATTCGCCCAAACCAAACAAGTGACTTTTAGCCTTCTCCGGTTTATTCACCAACATCGCCGTAAAACCACCAAAATCTCTGGCAATATCGCTGCGAGTCCCCGGCTGTAAATCAATTGGTTTTTTGTACTCAGACTCAGCATTAGAGGCTTTCTCAATTGGCGATTCTCTAAAAATTTCCCTCTCTTCGACAATTACATTTTCTTTTTGCCATTTTTTAGGTATACTGTTACACAAATTCTTTTTAATTTGGGCATCATTCATCAGGGGCAGATTCTCTTCCCAGCCCAGCAGTGTATCGCCAGCATCAGTCAATGCCCACAGCATCGCATCGGCAACGTCGTCGCCGTAAATTTGGTCGCCCGTTAGAAATAGTTGGTGGGGCCGGAAATTTGCCATACCTGCAAATTGTTCGATCGCATTATCCAGGATTGGCAGCGCATCTCTGCCGTCTCCGTGGGGCTTGCGACAAGAACCGTGCACTATACGCAAATAGTTTAAATCCTGGGGTGGCAGGGCAAAAGTTGGCAACCCGTGAGCGAAATAACTGATCGTCTGTGGCCCCAAAACCGACAAATCAGCAGCAGTTGGCCACAGACAAGAAAGGAGATTTTCTTTCTCATTTTCTGGGACTCCCACCGACGGCGACTCGCGACTCCCGGCAAACTCAATGTCATAAGCATAAATTTGCCCGGATGTCAAGAGATTTTTATCTGTTGGTTTAGCAGTCACCGCCACTACGTGCAGGTATTTGCCAAGCTGCACAGTAGATTTCGCGCCTTGCAGCAAGGGCACACCGACAACTTCGCCGGTACCGCCCTCTGTTGAATAAACCTTGAGTTCGACTTGGCGGGGTGCTTTCAGAGCCAGCCAAACTGTCACAGCCCCTGTTTCTGTTCGGCGCAAAATCGGCCCCGCAAGAATCAGCGGCAAATGATGAATTCGATGATTTAATGGTGTCCACGACATAGGAATTAAACAAATAAAAATTAAATAACGGGTTTCTAGGAATCAGATTTCAGTCGATCGAGCATCTGTCAGCCGATTTTAGATTTTAGATTTACCCCATAGTATCGATCTGGGTTATCGAACTAGAATCTAAAATTTGCACTTCACCACTATTAGGATTACGTGGCACAGTATCCGTTTCTCGGTGACTCGTCCACTTAATTAATGCTAATTCTGCTAACTCGTGTCCGTCAAATTGTAACAATTCATTAAGTAAAATTAATAATCACCATGCTACAAGAACAAGATTTACAACATTTTTTAGATTCAGTCCCGCAGTTAGCAATTCAACCATCAGCATCCCCTGTGGCAGCCAGCAACCCACCGATTTACTTGTCACCTTTAGATCGATCGATCGATCGCCATCCCCTGATAGTGCCTCCAGAAATGCCGATCGCCGAAGTGTTGGCTCTCATGAACCCGATGCGCGTCTCCTGTCAGCTTTGTGGCGATAAACAAAAGGGTATTAAGAGCCCCGCCAAGCGCAGTTGTGTCATAGTCGTGGAGGACGATCGCCCGATCGGCATTTTCACAGAACGAGATATTGTCAAGTTAAGTACGATCGAAGCTTGTACGATCGGACTGACAATTGCTGACGTAATGACTCGATCGCCCATTACCCTCAAACAATCCGAATCTCAAGATATTTTTACAGCTATATTCACCTTGCGCCAGCACCAGATTCGGCACTTACCCGTAGTAGACTCCGACTCGCGACTGATCGGCATCATCACCCGCGAAGCCATTCACGAAGCCCTACAACCGGTCAACTTGCTAGCAAATCTGCGCTGTGCGGGAGATGTGATGACAAAAGAAGTCATTTGTGCTCCCAAGACTGCCTCAGCCCTCGATTTAGCCCAGCTCATGGTGAAAAATCAAGTTAGTTGCGTCGTGATTGTCCAAGAGCAAATTCAGCATCCACAGCGGATCGTACCAATAGAAAAGTACCAAATCCCGATCGGCATTGTCACCGAACGCGACATCGTGCAGTTTCACGCCCTCGAATTAAACCTCTCAGAAATCTCGGCCGCTGATGCCATGAGTGCGCCTTTATTTTGCATATCTCCCAGCGATTCCCTCTTCCGCGCCCACCAGGAAATGCAGCGACACGGAGTCTGTCGCTTGGTAGTAGTTGGCAGTCAGAGAGAGCTTTTGGGCGTTGTCTCTCTAACAAGTTTGCCGCAAGTTTTCAACCAATCTGAAATGTACGGGACGATCGAGCTTTTGCAGCAAGCAGTAGACGATAGAGCCGCCCAATTGCAGAAAACCAACGAAATTTTGCAGCAAGAAATTCTAGAGCGCCAGCGAGCCCAAGAAGCCCTGCGCCAAGCTCACGACGACTTAAAAAAACAAGTAGAAGAGCGCACCGCTCAACTTTTAGAATCAAATGAATTATTGAGACGGGATATCATCAAGCGCCAGCGAGTCGAAGAAGTGCTGCGGAAAAAGCAAACCTGCTTGAAAAATCAAGCGGAGCAATTAGAGCAAACTGTGCGGAAATTGCAGCAAACTCAAACTCAATTAGTCCACACCGAAAAAATGTCTTCGTTGGGACAAATGATTGCCGGTATCGCCCACGAAATCAACAATCCAGTTAATTTTATCTACGGCAATCTTTCCCACACCAGTCATTACATCAAACAACTGATTCAACTATTAGACCTCTACCAGCAGCACTATCCCGAACCATTCTCGGCAATTCGGGAAGCAGCAGCAGAAATGGAAATCGATTTTTTGGTGGAAGACTTATCTAAGATCGTTTCTTCGATGCAAGTAGGAACCGATCGCATCCGCCAAATAGTTCTATCGATGCGTAATTTTTCGCGATCGGATCAATCTAACATCAAACTCGTTGACATTCACGAGGGCATCGATAGCACTTTGCTAATTTTGCAGCACCGAGTGAAAGCTCATGGCGGACATCCAGCTATTCAAATTATCAGGGAATATGGCGATTTGCCCCGTATCGACTGCTGTGCAGGTCAGCTCAATCAAGTATTTATGAATATTATCGGCAATGCTATTGATGCTTTGGATGAGGCAATCCAGAAGGGCCAATGGGGAAAGGGAAATGGGAAAAATCCACCGCCGTTAATTCCCAGTGTTCCATTGACTCTTCCGGCGATTACAATTCGCACTGAAGTTGTTGGCGATTTTGTCGCGATCCGTATTTCTGACAACGGCGGGGGCATACCGGAAGAGATTCGCCGCCAACTATTTGACCCGTTTTTTACTACAAAACCAGTCGGTAAGGGCACTGGCTTGGGACTGTCGATTTCCTACCACTTAGTTGTGGAACAGCATCGGGGGCGCCTCAACTGCGTTTCGGAAGTTGGACTGGGGACTGAGTTTGCGATCGAGATTCCGATCGCCAGAAGTCAGTTGACAGTTGACAGTTGACAGTTGACAGTTGGCAGTTGACAGTTGACAGTTGACATTATTAATTATTCAAAAAAAACTAAAAACTGACCACTAACAACTGAAAACTATAGATCAATACGGTTCACTTAAGACTGTTCACGGGGAAAATAATGTGACAAATAGACGCTGCGATTGCTCTCTGGCGCGATCGCAATGACAAATAAACCTTAAGTGAACCGTATTGAACTATAGAGCTCTTGCAAAAGTCTTTTCGATCAAATTGTGGAACGGGCATCTTGCCCGTTCCCTAGCTATTTTTGCAAGAAATCTTGTATTTCGCGATCGCACTTTCGCCCTCAGAAACCCGGTTTCTTAGTATATTTCTCGTTACCCAACACAAAACTCATAGAAACCGGGTTTCTAGCCACCGATGCGTAATCCACAAACTGCCCACTACCCACTACCCACTGCCCACTGCCCACTACCCACTGCCCACTACCCACTGCCCACTGCCCACTGCCCACTGCCCACTGCCCACTACCCACTACCCACTACCCACTGCCGTTCAATTCCTAAAAATTCACAATTTTTTACACAACACTCAAAACCCCAGCAAAATCACTCTTTCCCAATCTCAAATCCAAAATCTCAAATCTCAAATCGTCTAATTTTGCCATCCCCAGACCCAATTAACCCAACTTACTTTCCGCTTAGCCTCATCCACTAGCCCCTTTCTTCCCCCTCCACTTACCCTACAAGCCATCAACTGCCAGCATCCTAGCCCCAAACCCAAATGCCGAGATTATTTGAGAAGTTAACTTTTGTTTTGTTTTTGTACCTCTTTTTATTAAGAAAGTATTGTAAAATTACAATTACAATCTAAAAAAATTATAAAACTAGATTAGTAACTCAAAAAAGCAGCTAAGATTCGCAAAGATGCAAAATAAATAAAATTACGAGCATTTTCAGTTCGAGGCCCCCTTTCTTTTCCTCGTAAGTTAGCTAATAATGCTTTCAACGAGCTTTCCGCACGGCCGACTCCAAAATTGACAAGAATTGGGATTGCAGTAAGGGCATTGGAGTTTGGTTATTGCATAGGGGCGATCGCAACCTCAAAGCGTGAAACCCCAGCCCCGATCGTTTTGATAGAAACCTATAGGAGAACAAAGAGTGAAACTCGCAGTTTACGGAAAAGGTGGAATTGGCAAATCGACAACAAGCTGCAACATCTCCGTTGCCCTAGCCAAACGCGGCAAGAAAGTGTTGCAAATCGGTTGCGATCCAAAGCACGACAGCACATTTACCCTCACAGGCTTTTTAATTCCCACAATTATTGACACCCTTCAGGAAAAGGACTATCACTACGAAGACGTTTGGCCCGAAGATGTCATCTACAAAGGCTACGGCGGCGTTGACTGCGTAGAAGCAGGCGGCCCCCCCGCAGGAGCTGGTTGCGGCGGCTACGTCGTCGGAGAGACCGTTAAACTGCTCAAAGAACTCAATGCCTTCGAGGAATACGATATCATTCTGTTCGACGTGCTTGGCGACGTAGTGTGCGGCGGTTTTGCAGCCCCATTGAACTACGCCGACTACTGCATGATTGTCACCGACAACGGGTTCGACGCTTTATTCGCAGCCAACCGCATCGCTGCCTCAGTTCGCGAAAAAGCTCGCACTCACCCGTTACGCCTCGCCGGTTTAATTGGCAACCGCACCTCCAAGCGCGATTTGATCGACAAGTACATCGACACCGTACCCATGCCCGTGCTGGAAGTGCTGCCGCTGATTGAAGACATCCGCGTTTCTCGCGTCAAAGGCAAGACTTTGTTTGAGATGGCCGAGAGCGATCCGTCCCTCAACTACGTCTGCGATTACTACCTCAACATTGCCGACCAGATTTTGGCAATGCCTGAAGGAGTAGTGCCGAATGATACGCCCGATCGCGAATTATTCTCCTTATTGTCAGATTTTTATCTAAATCCTGTGCAACCGGTGGTCAAGAAGGAGGAAGATGAGCTAGACCTGATGATGGTTTAATAAGGTCTAGCGATCAGGATGAGGATAAAGAGGTTATGGCTTTTTTTGATACTTTTTCAGTTGCTCTCAAACAGAAGTGGTTGGACTACTACCAGGCAAATCGGACTTGGCTGCTCCTGCACATGACGGCTGACAACACGGTCGCCACACCCGACGGCGGGAAAAGGCCTGTTTCTTACCTCATCCTGGGAATTGCGGCTGCCCTGGAGCCGGAACTCCAGCAGTTAATGCTGCCCTTCTCAAAACTCAAGCCGGATGCAGACAGCCTGATCGAAGTCTTGGGTCTAAATTTTGACCCGGATATAGCACTGGGTATGCCTTCCAATGCCGTGCCGCAGATGGCAGGTCAATCTCCAACTGCAACTGCTGCACCCGCAGCCACTCCAACTGCAACTGCTCCAACTGCAACTGCTGCACCCGCAGCCACTCCAACTGCAACTGCTCCAACTGCAACTGCTGCACCCGCAGCCACTCCAACTGCAACTGCTCCAACTGCAACTGCTGCACCCGCTGATGCCAAATCTAATAAATTAGGTGGTGCGGCCTTAACAGCAGCCGGAGTAGTCGCCGGAGTCGCCGGAGTCGCCGGTCTGGCTGCTGCTAATGCACTGAGACCAGACGAGGAAGAAGCAGTCTCCGAGTTCGACTTGGACGATGACGAGGAAGAAGCAGTCTCCGACTTCGACCTCGGCGATGACGAGGAAGAAGCAGTCTCCGAGTTCGACCTCGGCGATGACGAGGAAGAAGCAGTCTCCGACTTCGACTTGGACGATGACGAGGAAGAAGCAGTCTCCGACTTCGACCTCGGCGATGACGAGGAAGAAGCAGCCTCCGACTTCGACCTCGGCGATGACGAGGAAGAAGCAGCCTCCGACTTCGACCTCGGCGATGACGAGGAAGAAGCAGCCTCGGCTTTGGGCGGTCTCGCCCTCGACGACGATGAGGAAGACGCCATATCTGATTTCGATATGGGGGACGATGATGAGGAAGATGCCGTATCTGACTTCGGTATCGGCGATGACGACGAAGAAGCCTCGGCTTTGGACGGTCTCGACCTCGGCGATGATGACGACGAAGAAGTTTCGGCTTTGGACGGTCTCGACCTCGGCGATGATGACGAAGATGAAGCCTCAGAATTTGGGACTTTGACTTCTGGAGATCTCGAATCGGGGATATCCGACCCGTTTGGGGAAGAAGATGCAGATTTTGTCGCTGAAGAAATACCCGATCCCTTTGGGGACAAGACCTCAGATGACCTAGACATGGATCTGGGCGACTTGGACGAAGACGGTCTTGACGATTTCTCTGTATCCGATGACGATGACCTCGACGATCTCGGACTTGACGATCTTGGGGAAGCAACTACCGGAGATCCTGATGAAGATGATTTAGATGCTCTAGGTCTGGGCGATTTGGACTCTGACGATGAGGATGAAGAAATTTCGGGCTTTTTGTCGGATTTTAAGTGAGGTTGTGGCATCGCCCCAGTCTCTCTTAGTCTTGAAGTTTCCCCCTCTATTGGTCAGATTGTTTCTCAAACAGAATGCAACGGCCGACCCGCGCTCTCAACCGCGACCTTCATCAGTCATTCAACTCCAAAATCTCAAAGGCTATGAGTTGTGAGTGGCGAGTTGTTAATGTTTAACAACCTCGAACTCACAACTGCCAAAAGGGTTTTTTCGCGATCGAGTTCAAAAATAGTAAATCCCTGCTGTGAGGGATTTTAAGCCCTCGCGCAGAATTTTTTAGCTCAAATCTTGGATGCTGCCACTGCTGCAAAGATATTGAGTTTGCCGCATCATCTAATTGTCAGGGGAATTACGCCAAAACCAGGTATTTCTATTATTGGTGTGCGATCGCGCGATCGCACAAAACAAAGGTTTTATCGATTATACGCCTGTTCGCGATCGAGATGAAAAACAACCTGTGGTTGTCCGCAGCAACAGATGCGATCGCCAAATACAGTTATTTCCTCGCTAGCCTAGCCTGGAAAATTTCCAGACAAAAAACAATTTAAAGGGAGAACATTTGAGATATGACTGCTATTACGACTACCGAACCAGAAGCTTTAAACTTTGAATGCGAAACAGGAAATTATCACACATTTTGTCCGATTAGCTGCGTAGCTTGGCTTTATCAAAAAATTGAAGATAGCTTTTTCTTAGTCATCGGCACAAAAACTTGCGGCTATTTCTTGCAAAACGCCATGGGCGTGATGATTTTTGCCGAACCGCGCTATGCGATGGCTGAGTTGGAAGAAGGCGACATTTCCGCTCAATTAAACGATTTTGATGAGTTGAAGCGGCTGTGCTTGCAAATAAAGCGCGATCGTAACCCCAGTGTAATTGTTTGGATCGGCACTTGCACCACCGAAATCATCAAAATGGACTTGGAAGGGCTAGCGCCCAAACTCGAAGCCGAAATCGGCATCCCCATCGTCACAGCCCGCGCTAACGGCCTAGATTACGCCTTCACCCAAGGCGAAGATACCGTCTTAGCAGCAATGGCCGCGAAATGCCCTGAGAAAGCCCCCGTCATGGAATCTCAGAAACAAGAACGCAACGCCATCTCTCAACTGCTGAACTTCGGCAAGAAAAAAGAAGAAGTTGCAGCAGAAGAATCCGAATATGTCAAGCACACACCCCTGGTACTTTTCGGTTCCTTACCCGACCCAGTTGTCACACAGCTAACCTTAGAATTGAAGAAGCAAGGAATCAAAGTTTCCGGCTGGCTTCCTTCCAAACGCTACACAGAATTGCCAGTCTTGGAAGAAGGTTATTATGTATCTGGCATGAATCCGTTCTTGTCACGCACAGCTTCTACGTTGATGCGCCGTCGTAAGTGTAAGCTAATTGGTGCTCCATTCCCGATCGGGCCAGACGGAACTCGCGCGTGGATTGAGAAGATTTGCTCGGTTTTGGGCATCGAACCCAAAGGTTTGGACGAAAGAGAAGCCCAAATCTGGGCTGGATTAGAAGATTACCTGCAAATCATTCGCGGCAAATCAGTCTTCTTCATGGGCGACAACTTGCTAGAAATTTCCTTAGCACGTTTCTTGATTCGCTGCGGCATGACTTGCCCAGAAATCGGCATTCCTTACATGGACAAACGCTATCAAGCAGCCGAATTAGCGCTGTTAGAAAAAACTTGTCACGAAATGGGAGTTCCTACTCCTCGGATTGTCGAAAAACCAGACAATTACAATCAGCTTCAGCGGATTTACGCGCAAAATATCGACTTAGTGATTACAGGTATGGCTCACGCTAATCCTTTGGAAGCGCGCGGGATTAATACTAAATGGTCAGTTGAGTTTACTTTCGCACAGATTCACGGCTTTGGTAATGCGCGAGATATTTTGGAGTTGGTGACTCGCCCGCTGCGCCGGAATAATTCGCTGAAGGATTTGGGCTGGGGTGATTTGGTGAAGAAAGAAGCGAAGGTTTAATCGCTTTTAGCTAAGATAGTAAGGTGGGCGTTGCTCACCTTATTTTTTTATGAACCGCTGATGCAGGCAGATACACACAGATGAACGCGGATGAAAACTCGTAGGGTGCGTCGCCATGAAAAATCGTTAACCACATATCGACAATCTCACAGCGACGCACCTATGCCATTGCGAGCCAGTGTAAAAAAACACACAAATGTTGTAGTCGTAGGGTGCGTCGCCATGAAAAATCGTTAACCACATATCGACAATCTGACAGCGACGCACCTATGCCATTGCGAGCCAGTGTAAAAAAACACACAAATGTTGTAAAAATGGTATTAGAATATTACTTGAGCCTGAAATATGCTATAAGTTTTTACCCAGATCCAGAAGGAGGCTATACAGTCCTCATCAAAGACCTTCCAGGTTGTATGTCTGTGGGGGAAACTTTATCAGAAGCAATGGAAAATATTGAGGAAGCTAGGGAATTGTGGATAGAGACTGCTTTTGAGTGCGACCATGAGATTCCTTTACCTGCTGCGGAGGTTGAGTATAGCGGAAGTTTATCGTTGCAAATTCCTAAATCGCTGCACAGGAATTTAGCAGATAATGCTGAGAGGGAAGGAGTGAGTATTGAACAACATATTTTAGCTGTGTTGAGCAAGGCTGCCTAAAATTTAACCTTCCGAGTAACTGATGAGGAATGGTTATAGAAGCCATTTGAGATATTTGAGGCTGCTAGTCGATCGCCCGTTATCTGTCGATCGCCCGTTATCTGTCGATCGTCATAAAGATCTCAAATGGGTTCAAAAAAACCGCTATTGACAGGATGCTCCTTTATATCTTGCGCTTTTTGTCAAGTACAATTTATACCAAATGAGATGAGCTTACCCTGCTTATTTCCCTAAAAATCACTATTAATATGTGCTTTAAAAATCGAATTTAGCTGAAATCTTGCTAGCTCTTTTCTGGGAACTTTTTCTACCAAACAACGTCTGGTTAAAGATTGTATAATGTGCATAAATTTAGCTTGAGATACTTCCATATTAGCAGGTTTTTGGGAAATATCTATCGGTTCATCTTGATTGGCTAACCAGCTTATCACATTTTTTTCTAATTCTGATAACCGCTCTAAGTGCGATTCTAAATATGTTTCTATGTCACCTAAAAAAACCTCATTTTTATCTGTCATGAAAAGGAAAATCTTCCCGTCAAAGAACTCTACAAGTGTTGAAGAAATAATATTTAACCAAGCCGGATGACTTTGATAGAGTGTTATTAATTCGTCCCATTTTTCCTCGTCTTGTAATTTTTTTTGTCTCAAGATGTCTTTAGCCTCTTCTCCTAAACCTTGAAGCTGTAATGTTCGTGTATATTTATTTTCAGTTTCTAAAGTTTCTATTTCTCCAGGTTTTTCCCAACTAATTAAAATTAAACAACTTTGATGAGATAAGGTAGCAATTTGCTGAAAAAATTTACAATAATCTTTATAGTCTGTTAAATACTGACCGGCTAAGTTACCAGTTTTAAAAATATTCTGCACATCATCAAGGATTACTAAACAACGAGATGAGCGAAAATAATCTATTACTTCAGGTAATGGAGTTGATTGGGATTGAGAAAAAAACTTTTTAAGTTCATCTTTAAGGTTGATCAGTTTAGGCAAATGCTCAAGACTGCGATAAATAATATAATCGAATTGTGTGTTAATTTCTGAGATTAATTTCAGGGTTAAAGCTGTTTTTCCGATACCACTCAATCCATAAATTGTAATTAATCTAGTCTTATCTTCTAAAATCCATTCTTTAAGAGTATAAATTTCTGAATTACGCCCGTAATTATAGTTTAATTCTGGTGCTGTTGTTAGATCAATGATTGGGAGTTGATTTTGGACTTGGGAAGAGGGCGATCGCTTTTCTCTATCTTCTAAAGATTGAGGATTTTCTCTACAAATATTAACATGACTATTACTAATAGTATTACTATTGATCTGTGGAGAGTTGACAAAATTGTAGATAGTAGAACCAGCTTTATTTTCTAAAATAGAACGCACATTCCCTTGTTTAATATCTTCTTGAAAAACCTCAGAGAGAAGTTTCCATAATTTTGCACCCTCTTTTTTAACATGATCATAACTATACCCATTATTTACCGCAATTTTTTGAAAATTTTGATGTTGTAAAACACTTTCTAATATAGATTTTTGTAAAGAATCAAGATGTTGTCCTGTTTTAGCGAATACCTGGTCATCGGTCGATTTTGACAATTCTTGAATGTCCATAAATATTTTTTAACCTGACTCATTTTTTTTTTAGTTTCGCCACCAAAACCCACTTTTTGCCACTAAAAGTTAAATTTTGTAAAAAGTTACTCAAGATTAACATCCAATGACACTATATCACACCAAATCCAACTATCAATTTTCCTATTAAATGCCACCCCAGTCTAAAAATTAGAAAGTACAATCTTAAATGTTAACCAATTTTCAAGAATAAATCACATGAAAACACAAATTTGTGATGAAACAGCAACATCAGTGCCTTTTACCCTAAGTTTTGTAGAAAGGCTCGACCAAGCATTGTATGATCAAGCGATTAAGGGTTCAGAGATACTAAAACAATCCTATGATCCTGAAACTCAAACATCGAATATTCCGATATATGCTGGTACTTCATTGACATATGATGATACATATAGCGGCCTTCTTCTGGGTAAAGATGATTCAGAGCAATCTGATACTTAAAGCTGAAATTTTCATTAGGTGAAGACCATTATCATGGCTTTCTGCATAAGATAATATGGATTATACGGTACGGTAGGGTGCGAAGCATTCTATCGTCCCGCTTTAAGCTGTTATAGCAACCGCCACATCGGTGAGGACATAAATAACTTCATGAATAGAGCCGATACCCGTACTGCATCAATGGTTTGATTCCCGTTCTGCAACTGTCAACTGTCCACTGTCAACTGTCCACTGCTATAGCTATCGTAAGTAGTAAAATCCTGATTTGGATACCGCATAAAGATCAATTAACCAACATATCTGATTCATCACCCCAAAACGAGATTACAAATTAAAATATGATATTAATTTTTACGAACAAGCAGGATACACACACTGATGAAGTTATCAGAAAACTACATAAAAAAGATATTGAAGTTTTTAGGTTAAATTCAGAAGATTTGCTTCGGAAATATCAAGTAAATCTTTACATTGATGAAAATGGTTTATGGAATGGAGAGATTACTGACGAACTTGGTAGAATATTAAATTTAGCCAAACTAAAAGTAGCATGGTTGAGAAAACCTGACTTTGATTTTTTTGGTAAAAGTGCTGAATCTACAGAGCAACAGTTTATAGCTTCAGAAACAAAGGCTTTTGTCAATATACTATACTCTATACCCACCATAAAATGGATAAATGATCCATTTGTAGCAAATAAAGCTAAAGTAAAATTTCAACAACTTTTACTTGCTAATAAATACGGTGTAAAAATCCCAAAAACACTTATAACAACACGGGCGGAAACAGCCAAAGAGTTTTTTATAGAGTGCGGAGAACAGGTCTTAGTTAAAACCATTTATACTGGAAATGTAACAATCAACGGTATGAATCAAGGAATACCGTCAAGAAAGATTGGCAAAGATGATTTTTATAAATTCTATAAAAACATTTCTTTATCACCTACTCAATTGCAAGAATATATCGAAAAAGCTTTTGAATTAAGGATTACAATTATTGGTAAAAAGGTATTTGCCGTTAAAATTGATTCACAAGCCCATGAAGAGACCAAAATTGATTGGCGACTCCATACTCAAATTAATCCACATTCTATCTTTGAACTACCGGCAAAAATAGAAAGATTCTGCATCGAATTTTTGGAGGAGCAAAAACTATTATACGGGGCGATGGATTTTATTGTAACTCCCAACAATGAATATGTGTTTTTAGAAAATAATCCTTTTGGTCAATACCTTTGGCTAGAAATAGAAACAAAAATACCATTAACAGAAGAGATTTGTAATTTATTAATAAGCTATCTTGATGCTTGATTACTGTTTTTTGGGCTTCACCCTTCCAGTGCTGGTTAAGAGCATCTCAATCATGCTCGATCGCACTTTTGCCCCAACCCTTCCAGAATCCCAGGCTACACCCCCGTAACACAACTCAGGAAACGCCGCCTATAATCAAAACTAGCCATCAGTTCTCATCAATTGAGGAACCGCCATGAGTCGAGACAACGAAAAAATCAGCTATTCAGAGAAAACCGAACGCCTCAAAGTCATCACTCAGTTTATCAAAACCGTCACACCGATGATTTGGACAGTTGTCATTCTAGTAGTCATCATTCCCCTACTAGGCAACTTTCTCATCTCCAAATCCCTCACAAATACCCCAACCACAACAGTTGTAGTCGCGCCGCCCCACGATTTTAGCAAAGTCAACCAAGACATTAAAAACGCCATCCAAACAGCCCATACAACAGCCGAGACTTTCGCATCAAAAGAATTGGACAAATGGGAAACTGAAGTAATCGCACGAGTAGACAACAGCTTCCTCGATTGGTACTTCGATTACTTCAATCAAAAAAAAATGGAGTTTACAGTACCTTTCAATTTTGTCAAATCAGCCGTATTCAACCGATTTGACATGACAGCAGCATCTCGGGCTGTTTCCGAAAAATTAACCGAAGACTTCCAAAGAGAATTTGCTAACCGCGTGTTGCTGCCCAAAAATGCTCAATTGAAATTTCAATTAATCACTCAAGATACTGCTAACTTGTACATCGCCGAAGTCAGCAAAAATGTGAAAGTAGTTCAAAACAATTATAACATACCCCAAGTACAATGGGACAAATATCTGAACGATATTGCCAGCACAATTAGCGACAAAGGAAACATCTCAAATTTATCATTAAAAGTATTAGTTGGCGGCAGCGGTTACTTGCTTGCTAAACCCTTAATACTGGGAGTAGCAACCAAAGTCGGCAGCAAAGTTACAGCAAAAGTTGCCAGCAAAGCCGCCGCAAAAGTAGCCACAAAAACAGGCGGTACAGTTGCTAGTCAGTTGGGAGTAGGTTTAATCGACCCGATTGTCGGCATCGGCATTATCATCTGGGACTTGTGGGATTACAATCACACAGTCACAGTAGAAAGACCGATTTTGCGGGAACATATTGTAGAATACTTGAAAGATGTCAAAAAGTCCCTGCTCACAAATCCTGAAAGCGGAATCATGGCAGCAATTTATCAGTTAGAAAGCGGCATTTTGAAGTCACTTTCATAAGCGGTAAATCCCTAGGCTTTTCCAGCAAATAATAGCATTATCTATGAACAGAACTCCGGCTAAGAGCGAAATCCGGGAAATGCTGAAATGGCTAAACCGGAACCGCCAGCACTTGCAACAGTACGCCCATCAATATATTGCTTACAATGCTAACGGTAAAATCGCGCATAGTGAAAACTTGCGCGAAGTTTTAGATTTAGCAGAAGCATCAGGAGAGATTTTTTCGATTTACTTGGTTCCTGGTTTTACAGCCTCTATTGTGATTTTACCGATTTATTTCCGCACTGTTAGCACCCATGAGTGGTCGCCTACATATCAAGTAAATCTCAAGCATAAAGATTTAGCAATCAATACTACTATGGTCGTAGATTCAGGTGCAGATTTTAGTATAATTTCATTGAAAGCGGGTCAAGATTTGGGATATGCCTTAGCCGATGGAGAACACATATCAATAGGTTAAACAATTGGGGGAACCGTTGAGTATGTTTTGCGACAGATTGAAATGACAATTGATGGACATAAATTGATGGTTCCTACTGCTTGGATACAAAATAATACAGCAGATGTCATGCTTCTAGGGCGAGAAGTTGTGTTTGATAAGTTTAATATTGAATTTCGGCAAGCCGATGAGGAAATTATATTTCAATACGGTTTACTTAATGCTATTTATGCCCCGGAGATCCCCCTAAATTCCCCTTAAGAAGGGGGACTTTGAGAGCTTTCTTGTCCCCCCCTTTTTAAGGGGGGTTAGGGGGGATCTTTCTTAAGTAAACCGTATTGAATTATATTTACCAAACGTGAAGATGCTCTCGCTCTTTAATTATCTCACGTCCTCAAAAATAGTTTTAACCTCGTAAACGCCACCACAATTAAAGCTAAAATTCCCGTATATCCAAAACCCCTCAAAAACCCCATGAAGGGGTCTGTTGAAGTCATTTCAATAATCACGGGTTCCCATTGATTTAACACTAGAATCGGCCAGATGATATTGGCAAATCCCGCATAGCCAATCATCGGGTTCACCCCGTTATCAATAAACAACTGCAAAAACCATTTTTTCTGAAACACATCGATAATTATCATTAACCCAATCAACAGCAAAATCGCCATTCCAGTAGTTACGAAAAAGTAACTCATCGTCGCTGAATCTTTCTTAATTCCACCTTCATAAGGCTCGAACAGCAAACCCAAAACCAGCCAATAAAAACCCCATTTGTAAAGGCGATTAAAAACATTTTCCGTGACATTCCCAGGCTTGCTCAACAAAACCAAACCGCACAAACACAGCACCACGGTCACTAATCCAGTTTGCCACAGCAATCTAGCTTGCAGTCCAATTAACAAGACTAAATTGACAGCAAACATCAAAACCATAATGCTGAAATAGCGCCAACTCTTCCAGCGAGCATAACTCGCTTCTTCCGGCGCAGAATACTCTATCCACCTACCCAGTAAATCCCCAACAATTGTACCTGGAATCACCACAAACAAATACTTTAAATAATCAAATTGAAACAGCCAAGGTGCAGGAGAGTACAGCCAAACCAGCTTAATCCAACCGTCATCGTGAGAAGACAGCCGCGCCGCCAACAGCAAGCCCAAAAATCCTACTCGCAACCACACATTTGAACGAGTAAATAGCCAAATTATCGAGCCGAAAACGGCCACATTTGCCAGTACCATCAAGATAATATCGCTGCGGTTAAAAGAAATTCCCCTACCGTCGGGATACTTGATGTGAGATATGAAGCCAATCCCGGCACTCCAAGCAGCAAGGGTTAACCCTTTACGCAGCCACGCCGACCACTTTTGGGGCCAGCGAACATACATCAAAAATAATATGACAAATCCGCACAAAGCCAGCCACCACTTTTGGGGGCTGGGTTCGTCGGGGTTAATTGTAGTTGGGCGAATGTGTTGAAGAAATATCGCAAATGATGCTAAGAAAAAGCCTCTTTGGAAAATAGAGAAAATAACTTTTTTTGTATCCCATCCTTTGGCGATACGGCGCGACAAAGCTAGGGGTATGGCGGCGCCCATTGCAAATAGAAAGAAGGGGAAAACTAAATCTACCCAGGTTAATCCTGGTAATTTGTTATTAAAAACGTGGTCTGGTGGTGGTAATTGAGCGTGATACATCCACGCTGGTAAGGTTTTGCGGGCTATTGTACCTGATAAAACCATTGCTAAAACTGTTAGTCCGCGCAGCGCATCCAGCGCCTCGGCGCGTTGCGAAACCGCAGGAATTGCCAAAAGCTTTTCGTTTTTTACGGTATCTTGTGACTCTGATGTTGTGTATTCCAATGCACTCACCGATTCTTTTTTAATAACTATATATTAGTCGAGCAAATTTATTTGCCTATCAATTTGCGTAGCCAGCTTCCTGAAGCGAGGCTGCTGAGTCTTTTTGCGGAGTGTTTTTTGTTGACTGTTAACCTGGAAATTCGGTATTTGTCGGGTGGAAAAGACCGCAGTTTTAATTTGAGACTGTCGTATAAGTATCCGGATTTGTAGTAGTTCGCAACATATTTGTCAACTTGTTTGTTGACAGCGCCAAACGGGTAGGCTATGTGTGAGGCGACTATTTGATTTGGGTCTAAATCTTGGGTGCATTTCCTCAGTCTAATTTGGTCTTGAGATAGTTCTCTGTCTAATGCTGTCGGAGAGATTTTTGTGAGGTTTTCGTGATTCAGTCCGTGGGATTGAATATCATAATATCCTTTTTGCATTCCGTCTCTTAAGTCTTGACAAGTTACTTTTTTTATGAGTGAATCTTGACGCCCTAAAAAGCCGGAGTTGACGAATACAACTACTTTAGTTTTTTTGCCGTATTTTTTTTCGAGTCTTTCTAAAATCGGCAGTAAGTGCGTATAAATGCTTTTGTTGCCATCGTCAAAGGCAATCATAACTTTTTTGCGATCGCGATATTCACTCGGCACCGGCTTTTTGGGATTGGCGATGAAATACTCGTAAAGCTCTTGGGTTGACAAAAACCAATAGTTATGGCTAACTAAGTCCTCTAAAAAAGGTTCCAAATTTTGCTGACTGTAGTCGCCGGGAAAGTCTCGGCGCTGCGGGGGTATTTCCTGGGGATTCCGAAGGTCAACTATATCGTGAAAGCCGAAAATCGGAATTTCTACTGTGATGATTTCTAAGATTACTTGATACGTGATGAAAGTTAGGAGGAATGCTAATAAAAATTTAATAATCCGTTTTTTTTGGGGCGTCATATCAGGTTTGAAATACTCCGGCCATTTGTTCATTAAATAATTTACCATTGACAATTACAACCTCATGAGGTATATAGTTCAGGCGGTAGTATGAGGGTTTTTGGGGCCCTGGTGCTGGGTTCGTCTAGATTGTCGATCGCCCGTATCCGTCTTAAAGATGAGCTACGGCAAGTCTACCATGATACAATTTAGGGCGATCGTACTTTTCGTGCCACCCGGGCCCAAAGTTGACGGTGCTTATTTTGTGCCGGGATTTTTTATAAGTGATGTCTTTTACTTGTGATTTAGCGCCCAAGGTGGTAGCATATTTCAGCGAAAGCCTGATGCAATAACCATGATGAAAATCGCAGTAATTCTGCCTGTTTACAACGAAGCAAATTGCATAGAGCAAACCTTTGACAGAATTTTAGAATTTTCTCAAAAAAGTCATGCTTACAATTTTATCATTGTTAATGACGGCTCAACGGACAATACCCTAGAAATTATACAAAATAAACTTAAAGCTTTCCCCACACATCATATCAAACTAATTTCTTACAGCAACCGTCAAGGAAAAGGATATGCCGTAAAAAAAGGATGCGAAGATGTAGACGCCGACTGCATTTGCTTCATGGATGGCGACTTAGCATACTCCCTCGAACACCTCGATCCCTTAGTAGAAAAATTAGAAAAATTTGATGTCGTGATTGGTTGCAGAAATCTCGACAGAGAAAACTTCCGAAATCTTACCTTACTCAGAAAAATAGCAGGCAAAATATTTAACTTTATTTCCCGAATCATCCTCAATCTAAAATATAGAGATATGCAAGCCGGACTCAAAGGCTTTAAAAAAATACCAGCCCAAGAAATATTTAAAAGACAAACACTTGCCGGGTTTTCATTTGATGCAGAATTGCTATTTTTAGCCCAAAAAAAAGGATATACAATTGGTGAAATTCCCGCCAAGATTTCCCAACAACACCTTTACAAACTTTCTCAAGTCAATATACTGCAAGATTCCCTACAAATGCTGAGCTGCTTGTTTAAAATTCGCTCCAACGACCGCGCAGGCTATTATGAATAAATCAATCTTGTTGAGCTTTGACATAGAAGAATTTGACATTCCAGAAGAATACGGTCAACCCCTGGAAGACGAAATTAAATTTGAAATTTCTAGCGGAGGATTGTCAAATGTTATGGTACTTCTCGATAGATTAGAGATTACAGCTACATTTTTTGTCACAGCCAACTTTGCACTCCACCACCGAGATACCATCAGAGAACTTTCAAAACACCACGAAATCGCCTCCCACGGCTTTTACCACTCTCAATTTTGCGTTGAAGATTTACAAAAATCTAAGGAAATCTTAGAACAGATAACCAATACTCAAGTCACCGGATTTAGGATGGCAAGACTTCAGCCAGTTGACGATATAGAAATAGAGAAAGCAGGCTATGAATACAACTCGTCCATGAATCCCACCTACATCCCCGGCAGATACAACAACCTATCTAAACCCCGAACTGCATATTATACCAATAAATTGCTCAACCTTCCCATTTCAGTTACTCCTCTAATCCGATTTCCCTTATTTTGGTTGAGCTTTAAAAACTTCCCACTGTCAATGATACAATTAGCAGCCGAGATCACCCTGGAAACAGACTCGTATTTGAACATCTACTTTCACCCGTGGGAATTCACAGATATTTCCCAGTTTAAATTACCCGGCTACGTCAAAAAAGATTCAGGTAGCAAAATGGTTGACAAACTAGAAAAATACCTTACAAAGCTGAAAACCCAAGGAAAATTTATTACTATTTCCGAATTCCAGCACAACTTCAGTCAACCTTAGAAAAATATCGGGTGCAGTAAAAACCATGAAATTTAAACCTCTGGACTCCTGGAACAGTCAAACAGGATTGCGTCAAGTTACAATTCTAGCAACCATATTTTTTATCGTAGTTTTAATTTTTAGCATAATCCGCTATGAAAGCTTGCTATCAACCTACGACCACGGCTTATTTAACCAAGTATTCTGGAATAGCGTACACGGCAATTTTTTTCAAAGTTCAATGTCCTCTGCCGCCTCCAGTGCATCGCTGATGGACAGACAACTGTCATACCCATCTTACATCCATTTAGGGCAACACTTCGTCATAGATTTTTTGATATGGATGCCCATTTATGCCTTATTTCCATCTCCTATTACCTTGATTGTTTTGCAAGTAGCTTTAATTGCAGCCGCGGGAATAGTCCTGTACTTTTTAGCAAGACATTATCTATCTGTGCCGGTGTCAGTAATGATAGTAGCCAGCTATTACGGAGCCAACGGTGTTATAGGCCCGACGCTAGGAAATTTTTACGAACACTGCCAAATTCCTCTATTTATATTTAGTTTGCTTTTAGCATTAGAGAAGCAGCGGTGGTCGCTTTTTTGGCTGTTCGCGCTGTTAACATTAGGCACTCGCGAAGACGCTGGAATTAGTTTATTTGGCATCGGAGCGTATTTAATTGTCAGCCGCCGCTATCCCCGGGCGGGCTTGGCTTTGTGCGCTCTCAGCTTTAGCTACGTGGTGTTTGTAACTAATACCATCATGCCGATGTTTTCGGCTGACAATTCCCGGCTGTACATCGCTAACTATTTTAGAAAATTCGTCAAGACAGAGAATCCGTCAACTCTAGAATTGCTGTGGGCAATTCTCACCCAACCTCAGATAATTGTTGAAGTGTTTTTTAAAGATGCGAGCAGGCGCATTTTATATCTTTTAGGTCACTGGTTGCCGCTAGCTTTTGTACCTGTTATCACTCCTAGTGCCTGGTTAATGACTGTTTTTCCTTTAATGGTTCTGCTGCTGCAAGTTTTTAATCAAGCTGCTACTTCTATCAACACTCGCTACACCTTTGCTGTAATTCCTGGCTTGTTTTACGGTACAATCCTGTGGTGGTCGCAGCATCAAGATAAATTTCAACCTCGCTTCCATCGTTTCTGGATTGGGTGTATTGGTTTGTCACTCCTACTTACATACACTTCTAATCCGGGTCGAGCTTTGTATTTTATTTCTCCTTACTCGTTCCAACCTTGGGTTTATCAATCTTTGCCCGCTCAACTCGGACACGCAGCTAATGTCAAAAAAGTCTTTAGTTTGATTCCTCAAGATGCTAGCGTTTCGACTAGCGGTTATATAGTTTCCCACCTTTCGGGTCGCCGGAATCTCATCCGTTTAGAAGTGATGCAGATGAAAGATGAAGCGGGAAAAGTGGTGGCGGTAGATTATGCGCTGTTAGATTTGTGGCAGTTGCAGCAAAATAATTTAAAAGCTCCGATTGACCGAGGTAGAGTTAGGGGGGGAGTCCGTTTTACAGACGAAGCTCTGCGGATTGGTGCTTACGGAATTGCTGAAGTATTGGACGGGGTGGTTTTAGTTCAAAAAGGTATAACTTCTAAGCCGGAAGTTTTGGCTGCTTGGTCGAAATTGCGGCAAGAAATCGCACCGTTGATGAAATAGTCTCAAGCACAGGATCGATCGGGGGCGAGCGACTAAAATCAAGTAAAGTTGCCAAAAGGTCGATCGACCCCGGTAGCTAGACTATATTTGGATTCAAGGTTTGCTATACTCCAGAAATAGACACGTATTAACCTTTGGAAAATCAATAGGCCGGAGCTATGACATCCTATGCAACCTCTACAGCAAGAGCCGAGATGAGTGAGATCCGGCGCTTGAAAAACATACTGCCCCCAGAACTCCAAAGTTGGGTAACAGTAGAAAAAACAATAGAAGTTAATCCCACCCTGATCCGCAGCGAAGAAATAGGCAAAGACCAGGTAGAGATACAGATAGACTTGATCCGCTGGGAACAGCTAGCTACGGATCAGCGCAATCTCCTATTCTGGCATGAAGTCGCCCGAATTCAAAATGACACCATCCCCAGAGACGGTTGGGAAATGGCAGCCCTCGCGATCGGTTTAGGCGGCGCCGTCGGCGAACTTTGGGTGCAAGACGGCTTGCTACTGGTACTCGCCCTATCTTTGTGCGGCGTCTCCGGCTGGAGACTTTACCAAAAAAACAACGGAGAGAAAAGTTTAAAAGAAGCAGTAGACGCTGACGAAAAAGCCCTCGCCCTCGCCACCCGATTCGGCTACACCCTCCCAAATGCCTACAAAAGCCTCGGCAGCGCTTTAAAAACTTTAATCGAGCAAACCTCCAAAAAACAGCAGCGGGCTAAATACGAAGCTCGTCTCCAGGCCCTAAAACGCAACGCAGCTAAGGCAAAAGCCAAAGTCAAACCCATCACTCGCGAAACCTCCCAGTCAGAAAACGTCTACAACTCTTAACTTGCTCCCCCGACTTTTGGTGGGGGGTTTTCAAATTAACGGTTAACTGTTGACTTTTTTGTTAACTCTTAACCGTTAACTTTTCGCGGTTCGCTGCGGTAATAATTTGTACTGAATTTAAGTTCTATATTTGGATGACCATCCAAAATGGTCAAATCCTCTCCCACTCTCTCCCTCTCTCTATCCAATTTTGGGGCAAAAATAGCGACTGATAGACTCAAGTGAACCCTTCCCTGTAAAATCGGGGCGATCGGCGATCTAATTTTTACGGGTTTTTGTAAAGTTTGTATAAAGCTGGCCTTTTGATCGGAACAAAATTTGGTAAACGTGAAGCCGCTAAGACAGAATAGGCTAAAGACATCAGCTTGAAATTTGAAACTAGGACTTCATGGTCAGCCAAACCCCAGAGGCAGATTTTCGGGTTACATACTTGGACGAGATTCCCTCGGTTCACATACCCGTGCGCTTGAGCGTACTTGAAGCCGTAAACTTTAAGACAACCTGCCAGCAACTTTTCTCTGGAAGCACCGTTCCCAGCAAAATTGTCCTAGACTTCAGTCAAACGACATTCATTGACAGTAGCGGAATCGGTGCTTTAGTCAGCAATCTGAAATTTGTCAAACAGCGCGGCAGCGACTTGGTGCTCCGAAGCCTCAAGCCCCAGGTGATGGCAGTATTTGCTCTCACCAGCCTAGATCAAGTCCTAACCATCGAGCAGCCTTCTGCAACCTCAACTTCTGTAGACACCAAATCCTCAGACAATCAGCTACCGATGACGCACCCCTCCGTGCAATCGCTGGTGAAACGTCTGATAGACATCGTTGGCGCCATCGTCGGTTTGGTGATTACGGGAATTTTGCTCGTACCCATAGCGGCAGCCATCACGATTAACGATCCGGGCCCGATACTTTTTGCACAAACCCGCTGCGGCTGGATGGGGAAAAAATTTCGGATTTGGAAATTTCGATCGATGTGCACTAACGCCGAAGCCATGAAAGCCCAAATTAAAAACCAAGCTTCCGGCGCATTTTTCAAAAATGACAACGACCCCCGGATTACCAAAGTCGGGCGCATCTTGCGTAAGACGAGTCTCGACGAACTGCCGCAGTTTTGGAACGTCCTCAAAGGCGAAATGAGTCTAGTCGGAACTAGACCCCCTACTCCAGACGAAGTTGAGCGCTACGAAGTCCCTCAGTGGCAGCGTTTGGATGTCAAACCTGGGATGACTGGCGAATGGCAAGTCAATGGTCGCTCTAAAGTCCGCGATTTTGAAGATGTCATTCGTTTAGATTTAAAATATCAGCAAGAGTGGAGCCTGATGTATGACCTGAAACTAATTGTTAAAACCATAACTGTGCTGTTTAACAAAAATAGTGGGGCTATGTAAGAGCCATCAACAACTCACGGCTGAACTTTGGTGTTGCTGTTGGCGGCGGGCGACGGCAACTCGAAACAGATACGCAAGTCAAGCAGGCGATCGATCGCGATACCTGCGCTAGCATTAAGTGTTAAAATTCACACAGAAAATGCGCTGCTAGTTGCCAGGTCAAGAATCAGAGCAGGAATTAGCAATTTGCGAGTTCGAGGTCGCGATCGAATCACCGCAGCAGGGTTTTCGAGGACTACAATAACTCACACGTGTTGAGAAAAGTATCGACTACTAACACAATCGCAGCTCAAATCTATGCCTCACAAGCTGACCCCGCCTAAAAACGCATAGTGGCTTTCCAAATGCTGCCGCGGATCGCCCAAAAGTTTAGACTCAAGTTCGGGCTCCTTTGATTCATCTGTGGAGTCAATTTTAAATGGAAAATCTCAAATCGACTGATTCGGGAATTTTCCCTATTTAAACGCCCTACCGAGGCGAGTTACAGTATCGGAAGTCTCTCATGTACTGTGCGAGTAAATGGTGCGAAAGGAATGCTCACCTTGAGGCAAAACGGGCTTCTTCAACTCAAGCTTGACTTAAGTAATATGTTGCCAAGACAGAGCCCTCCTTTTCCTCTCCAACCTGCGCTGACGGCAGCGCAGGTGGGGGCCGACCAGGGGGAAGAAAGATGAAAGACAAGCAACCAAAGGGCGAGTCGCACCTTCAGGTTGAAACAGACCTCAAGGCTTTAACATCCGTTTTGGAATGGTTGGAGAATATCGTTTTGCCCATGCTACCAGAGGATTTCTGGTGGCAGTGCCGGCTGATAATCAACGAAGGCTTTACAAACGCTGTCCGCCATGCTCACCATAACTTGCCCCCTGAGACGCCGATCGACATTGAGGTAAAAGTGTTTGCAGATTACTTAGAAATTAGGATTTGGGACAGGGGTCAACCCTTCAATCTCGAAGCAAAGCTGCACTCGATCATGCAAGAGCAGCGCGATCCTTTGGACAGAGAAGGAGAAAGGGGACTTGTATTTATGTACAAGCTCACCGACGAGCTTGGCTATATTCGTACCGATGATAGCTGCAACTGCCTGGTAATGCGCAAAAACCTTACCTGAGGGCTTCTGGTGCCCGCCTGAGTCAGGGCGGCTTCTGTGGCAAAAACTGAAAAGTTTTCGCGCCGCCCCCCAAAGAGGCTCCCCAAAACCCAACCACATCCCGTGCAATTGGGCGGGTGCAGGCGAGACGGCACGCGGCGGCTCGATAATTTGCTTCAAACTAGATATTATGCGTATTCTAATTTATTCCTATAACTACTATCCAGAGCCGATCGGCATTGCCCCCTTGATGACAGAACTAGCCCAAGGCTTAGTCAAGCGCGGGCACCAAGTTCGAGTCGTCACCGGAATGCCGAACTATCCCCAGCGCCGGATTTATCCCCAATATCGGGGCAAATTCTACCTCACCGAAGAACACAAAGGCGTGACAATTCAGCGCAGCTACCTGCGCGTCAACGGCCCCCATCCCAGCCTGTTAGACAGGCTTTTGCTAGACGGCAGTTTTGTCGTATCCAGCGCCGTCCAAGCCTTCAGAGGCTGGCGTCCCGACGTGATTTTCTCGACAATGCCCCCTTTACCGATTTGCGTGCCGGTCGCCTTTTACGGAGCTCTTCGCAATATCCCGATCGTCCTCAACGTACAGGATATAGTCTCAGAAGCAGCAGTGCGCGTCGGCTTAGTCAAGAAAAACGGAATGCTAATTCAAATTGCTGACGCCTTAGAAAAATTTGCCTACAGCACAGCCAGCCAAGTCAGCGTCATCGACAGCGGTTTTGTCAGCAAATTGCACTCTCAGGGAGTACCGCCGGAAAAAATAGTTTGCCTTCCCAATTGGGTTGATGTTAACTTCATTCGCCCCTTACCAAAACAAAATAACCCATTTCGTGAAACCCACAAACTCAATGACAAATTTGTGGTTCTCTATGCGGGAAATATTGCGCTCACCCAGGGTTTGCAAACAGTGGTCAAAGCAGCGGCCCGTTTGAAACACATACCGGAAATTGCTTTTGTAATTGTCGGAGAATCAACAGCCCTAGCGCGCTTGCAACAAGATTGCGAAACTTACAAAGCTACTAATGTAATGCTACTGCCCTTTGAACCCCGAGAAAAATTGCCCGAAATGTTAGCTGCTGCCGATGTTAGTTTAGTCGTACAAAAGCGCCGGGTTACTAACTTTAATATGCCTTCAAAAATTCAAGTGCTTCTTGCTAGTGGCCGGGCTATTTTAGCTTCGGTTCCTGAAACTGGTACGGCCCACAAAGCAGTGCAGCAAAGCGGTGGTGGGGTGGTGGTAGCGCCGGAAGATCCGCAGGCTTTGGCGGATGCTGTGGAGGATTTGTTCTTAAATTGCGATCGGGTGGATGCGCTGGGCGAGCAAGGCAGAAAGTATGCTGTGGAGAATTACGGATTTGAGGAAGCTTTGAATCATTATGAGGCTTTGTTTACGGCGGTAGCGGCGAGTCATGCTGAGAAAGTCTTGGCACCTTTGCCCAAGTAATTAGAATTAGTAGTAGGGTGTGTCGCTCTGCGAAAAATCTATGAATTCTATCGACAATCTCATAGCGACGCACCGGGGTTCTTTAAGCAGTAGGGTGTGTCGCTCTGCGAAAATCTATGAATTCTATTGACAATCTCATAGCGACGCACCGGGGTTCTTTAAGCAGTAGGGTGTGTCCCCATGAAAATCTATGAATTCTATTGACAATCTCATAGCGACGCACCGGGGTTCTTTAAGCAGTAGGGTGTGTCGCTCTGCGAAAATCTATGAATTCTATTGACAATCTCATAGCGACGCACCGGGGTTTTTCAATAACTAATGAAGTTAAAAATTCTTTGCTCAAAGATGATTGGACAATTATGGCTGACTCCTATTTTATCAAAAATGAGGATGCGGAGTTATACTATTTATAAAAAGTCTTACTAAAAAAAATGGGTTTCTTTATTCAAATATTGTCGCTTGGTGCGTCGCCATGAGATGGTCGATAGAATTCACGGCTCAAGAATGGCGACACACCCTACACAAACTGGGAGCGGACTCAAGTCCGCACTACGAACCCGATCGCGCGTGCGGTTATATCGATCGGACACGATATTATTTGACATAATAATATAATTCATTGTTGCGGCAGATTATGAATTTTTGTAAGGCTTGATTAAGTGCGGTTAGTAATCATAATGCCGCAGACGATCGCCAACGTACTAAGAATATGCACGAACGAAATCGCTTCACCGAGAAACAGCCACGCAGCAATACCGCTAAACACCGGAATCAAGTAATAGATTAAAGCTGTGCGGTTCGGGCCAATTAGGGCGATCGCCTGATTCCACGCCAGAAACGCCACTACCGAAGAGAGCACCCCCACATAAAGTAACCCTAGGACGATCGCAGGATTGAACGCCACAGGCTGATAAATCCAACATTCCAGCGCATAGAAGGGCGATAAAAACAACAGCCCCAAGCTAAAAGTACAAAAAGTGAAAGTTGTCATCCGCAGGTTGGGCGGCTTGCGCTTTACCAGCATCGTGTAGCCAGCAAAGATTATAGATGCTAACAGCATATACAAATCGCCGATCGCCAACGAAATACTCAGCAGCCTCTCTAACGAGCCTCCCGCAATTAACAATACAACACCGCTGACGGCGATCGCAATACCGACGGCCCGCGTTAAGGAGATAGTTTCTCCGTAAAAAAAACGAGACATAAGTACAATAAAAACCGGGGAAGAAGTGGCAATTAACGCCATATTCACCGCTAAGGTTGTGTGGCCAGCAACGTAAATTAAAGTGTTAAAAGCAGTTACGCCTAATAGTGCCGATACAGTCAAGTAAGCAAGATTTTTTTTGATCAATTTCCCGTCATGCACAGCCGCCCGCACGGTGAAGGGAGCCAAAGTTGCCACAGCAATCGCCCATCGCCAAAAAGCTAAACCCATCGGCAAAATCTCCTGATTCAAAGCCCTAGCGACGATGAAGTTTCCCGCCCAAATCACCGTCGCAACTACTGCCAAAAAATAACCAATTGATATTTTATTATTCATTTAAATTTGTTAACTTTCTTGAAGTGGTTTAGCCCGTTTCATTTGAATTAAGTTAAATAAAGGAATGAGATACAAATAAAAAGCATAAGGGATAAAATCTGAATTGACACCCAAGACAGTTGCAGGCACTAATCCGGCAATATTCCACGGAATTAAGGGAGCAATCACAACAGCAGTATTTTCCAAGTCGAGAGCAAGTTGATAATCATCTAATCCCTCTTTTCGGTATTTTTTCTCAACTAACTGATGAGTCAGGATGATAGCTATAGCTTGGGTGCAGCCAAAGGCGGCTGATAAAATGCTGATGATTGTTGTTCCCAAAAACAAATCGCTTCTCGATCGAGCTTTGTTGAGATAAACTTCAATAAAATCTAGCGTTTTCGTTCCCGCAAAAATTCCGGCAAATGCTGTCGATACAATCACAACTGTTGAAACTTTGAGCATCGACAAAATCCCTCCTCCCGCCACAATATCTTTTAAACTAGAAGTTGATTCTAGCTTAAATCCAGCGATCGCAAATTGCAGAATATCGATCGGCGAATAACCTTGCACGAAAATGGCGATCGCACTTCCGGCAATTATACTAACAGTCATGGCAATTTTGACTTCTACTCGCAACACACAAAGGATTAAAATTGTCAAGGCTGGCAGCCAAGTTATCCAGTTAAGATTGAAGGCTTCTCCAAGGTCAATAGTGAGGTTGTTGCCAGCAAATTCAACGGGATTTGTTAGGGATAAAATTAAATACAAAATGCTGGAAACTATCAGCGGGTAAAAAGCTGTTAGCGCCATATTTTTGAGGTTAGTATAAATTTCTGTACGGGTAATTGCGGCAATCAAATTAGCGCTAGAAGACATTGGAGAACACCGATCGCCAAAATAAGCTCCGGCAATAATTGCTCCGGCGATCGTATTGGGATTGACAGCGCTGCCCTTGGCTGCGATCGTTAAAGCAATGCCGATCGTACTCACAGTGCCAAAGGAAGTTCCCAGCAGCACAGAAACCATGCTAGTTAAGACAAACGCCCAAAATATAAAATACTGAGGGCTAATTAATTTGATGCCCCAATATACGAGAACTGGAACCGTCCCCGCCGCCATCCAGACGGCCATGACTGCCCCGATCAACAGTAAAATACCGATTACTGAAAAAGATTTTTGACTTCCAGCAACAGCCATTTTGATTAAGCTGTTTAGTGGAAATCCCCTGTTCAATAAAATAAGAATAAAAATTGCCAGAGAAGCTAGCAGCGGATAAACGACAAAATAACCTTTAATGGCACTAACTAAAAGTAGAAAAAATGAGATAATTAGAAAAAATAGCAAATCCATCAGACTAATTGTTGAGGTAGGGGAGAGTTTTGAATATTCAAGCAGCTACCATAAAATATAACGTAACTGCCAAAGAGCCGATCGCCCAATCACCCCAAATATCACCACACCGCAGTCTATTAAAACAAAACGCTAAAATAGTAGCTCCTACAATTTTGGAGTTAATATTTGACACTTGCACCCACACGCGAAAACGTCCTAGGTTGGCTCTCACACCGCGTTCCTGCCGCCCGCATCACACATATCCTCGGAGTCGAACAGACGGCAGGAGACTTGGCTCGCCATTACGGCCTGGATGAAGCAAAAGCCCGATCGGCAGGACTGATGCACGACGCAGCAAAATACTTTAAACCCCAACTGCTGCTGCAAATGGCTCAGAAGGAAGGTTTAGAGTTAGACTCAGTATTGGAAGCACACCCGCACCTGCTCCATGCAGACGCCAGCGCGATCGTCGCCAGAGACGAATTCGGGGTGGTCGATCGAGAAATTTTGGACGCAATCGCCAATCACACCCTCGGCAGACCAAACATGAGCCAGCTCAGTTGTGCCGTATTTATCGCAGACGCTATAGAGCCGAGCCGCGGCAACACACCCGAACTAGCAGCACTGCGCGAGACAAGCTGGCAAAATCTCTATGCAGCCGTGTGGCAAGCTAGCGATTATTCTCTCAAATATTTGCTAGAAACTCGCTGCTACATTCACCCGCGCACCATACTTACCCGCAATTGGGCTCTCTCAATGGCTCGCGAATCGCCCAAAATAGGAAATTCGACAGGAAAGTCGATCGGACAAATCACAAGTTAACAGTAAAATTTATCAGCAATCCTGTACTTACTTTTGGCTTGAATTTAACTCGTATTTCCAGTCTAAAACTGCCAACAATCGATCGCGTCAAAGTACCCATTTCCCTTTACTCTCTCAACTAGGAACTTAAACACTTAATGTCAGATATAACCCAACTCGAATATTCCAGAACTCAGTCCACAGTAACCGACGCCACATCCCCAGACGAAGCGCGCGGCTTGATCGTAACGGCTGCACAAGCTGCCGATGACCGCAAAGCAGTTGATATTGTATTGCTGGGCGTGGCAGAAGTGTGCTATTTGGCTGACTACTTTGCGATCGTCACCGGATTTTCCAACGTGCAGGTACGAGCCATCTCCCAAGCCATCGCCGACCAAGTAGAAGAAGAATGGGGACGCTTGCCGCTGCGTACACAAGGGCTATCAGACGCCAGTTGGGTCGTCATGGACTACGGCGACGCGATTATCCACATCTTTAAACCTCAAGAGCGCGAATTCTACAATTTAGAAGCGTTCTGGGGACACGCCGAACGAATTGAATTTTCCCCCGCAGAGGAACGCTGATGTGAAAAACGCTTCTATTTCTATTTGTCCTGTTCCAGAAGAACAGCGCCCCCTTAATGAATACCAAGAACTTACAGAATCCTGGTTTTTTAGCTGGGTAATTCTCGACTGGCCCGCATATCTGGCCAAACTCGCCTGGGTATGGGCTTGGAGTTGCTTGGTATCCGGGCCGATAGCTGCTTCTAGCTTTGCTCCCCTCAAGTATCCACTTCAGTTTGCCCTGTGCGGTGCTGCTGGTGCCGGTTTTATTCTAGGATTAGCTTTGCTGCGACTTTACTTGGGTTGGTTCTACGTGCGATCGCGCCTATCAAATCCCACAGTCGTCTACGAAGAGTCTGGCTGGTACGATTGTCAATCTTGGCCTAAAACTCCCGAAGTATTAGCTCAAGACAAGTTGATTGTCAACTACGAACTAGAACCAATTCTCAGGCGTCTGAGGCAGACATTTTATGGTTTGACAGTATTGCTGGTTGCCGGGGGACTAATTTGGAGTTGTTTGTAATCGTTCATGGTAAAAGGGAAGTTTTGAGTCGTAGGGGCGGTGCCCCGTGCCCGCCCCGTTGCGACATAGGGGATCAAAATTTCCACGGGCCCCAATCTAAAATCTAAAATCTAAAATCTAAAATTGATATGACAAGGGGAAAACGAACCCAAGCTCCCGAATTGGAAGTCACACTGCTGCGCGAAGGCATTCCAGAATCTAGACATCGCGCCCAGGCCGCTGTCTGCGACAAACGCGGCCGCGTTCTTTCCGTTGCCGGTAACTCGGAAACGGCGGCATTTATCCGTTCTTCTCTCAAGCCTTTTCAAGCTTTGGCTGTGACGGCGAGCGGGACTTTGGAACGCTACGAATTGACCGATCGAGATTTAGCGATTATTTGCAGTTCCCATCAAGGTACGATCGAGCAATCGCGACAGGTGTTTAACGTCCTGTGGCGCTGCGACATTGACCCATCTAAACTCCAATGCCCCATTCCCGAAGGCAAAAAGAGCGCCCTGCAATACAACTGTTCCGGGAAACACGCCGGAATGCTCGCTGTGTGCCAGCAACTGCACTGGCCGCTGGAAACTTATTTGCGCCGCAAACATCCCGTCCAGCAGCTTATTTTGGGCAAGGTGGCTGACTTGCTCGCCATGCCTGCCGAAGAGTTTATCAGCGCTCGCGACGACTGCGGCGCTCCTACCTATCTGTTGCAGTTGGGACAAATGGCGTCTTTGTACGCTAAATTAGCCTCCGGCGACAATGTGGATATGGAGCGGATTGTGCGCGCTATGACTCACCACCCGATGATGGTTGCCGGTGACGGTAGATTTGACACGGAACTGATGCGCTTGACTCAAGGGGAATTGGTGAGCAAGTCCGGCGCCGAAGGAGTGCAGTGCATCGGCCGCGTTGGTGAAGGTATGGGCTTGGCAATTAAGGTCGCCGATGGGGGCAAGCGCGCTCAGTTTGCTGTGGCGATTCACTTGCTCAAGCAGTTGGGCTGGATTACTGCGACGATCGCCGAAACTCTTTCCGACACTTACCTAACTCTCAGCGATTTTAAACGCTTGGAGGTGGTCGGGGAAGTTTCGATGCTCTAAGTTGTTCTGCATTTAAATTGTATATCTAGCCTCCCTCTCCCCATCCGATCGATACTCTGAGACGATCGGAGCAACCCCTCCCACCATTTAAAATTTTTTTTTGACTTAGGGGTTGCAATTTCTAGAAAGATGTGTTTATATTAGAGAGTAGACAAAGCGACGCGGGATAGAGCAGCCTGGTAGCTCGTCGGGCTCATAACCCGAAGGTCAGTGGTTCAAATCCACTTCCCGCCACCAACTTAAAACAATCCCTACAATCTTAACGATTGTAGGGTTTGATTTTAGAGAACAAAGATAAACAAAGCGACGCGGGATAGAGCAGCCTGGTAGCTCGTCGGGCTCATAACCCGAAGGTCAGTGGTTCAAATCCACTTCCCGCCACCAAATTCAATCAGACAAGCCCCGGAAACCTAAAAGTTGCTGGGGTTTGTTTTTTTATAGCGTCTGCTGCCATAACAATAGGGACATAGCAGTGCTGTGTCCCTAGTGCATATTTGAATCTTACCCAAAGGTAAAAAATTAAACAGAACCTCAACCTCAACCTCAACACTCAACCCTATACTTCTCGACGACCGTTGGTGTAAGCTTTATTTGTCAAAAATCTACAATCCGATATCCGATATCCATATTTGTCAACTGGGGATTTGGGCATTGCTAAGCCCCCTCAGCTTCCAGCCAATCAAAAATTAGCTCTAACTGTTCTAGGGTGACTAACCCGTACTGCCACAGAACCATGGGCAGTTGGCCGGCATCTTGTTCGTCGTGTCTCAGAGCAACGGCGATCGCAGAATTCGATATCGCCAACTCCCCCCGCAAATAATCGATCAGTTGAGCCTTTCCCATGACCTTCAACGCCAGTTTTATGCGCTATTGTAAAGATACGTATCTAATCGGGCTGGATCGGATGTTTGATAGCCCCAATTATAGGTTGCGAATAAACCCTCTCCTGTGATGGAAGCCGCACAAAACTTGTGATAAAAGTTAGGGAAAAAAGCGATCGCAGTCACAAGAGTTCCGATCGTCGAAAATTGGGTTGGGCGATCGATGGCTGGCTGAAAGTTAATTAAATTAAAACTACTAAAGTCCAAGCAGAAGCTGAACTCCCGCTTCTGTACCGCTGTCGCTAGGTTTGATGGGCAAGGGATTTCCTTGGCGCTGGGCGTCGGAAGGAGTAGTGATAAATTCCAATTCCGGGCCGACTTTCAGGCGAAACGTATCCGCCAAGCTGCGCTCCCGAATAGCAGCATTAGCCGCCGTTTCTGATTCGCCAATCAAGTTTTGGTAGTCCGAGTCTACGGTTCTGTCTTCCACATTCCTGAGGGAATCCCCAGATAAAGTAGTTTCTGAATTTTGGGGCGCTGGTTGCAGTCTGGGTTGGGCGATAACCGCCGGGGTGAAACCGATAAAAATTGAACTCAGTCCCAGAGCAGTGCCAATACTTGCAATAACTGCTTTCATCATCCATACCTCCGCGGCGTTGCATCCTACTATGGTTATTGTACCTAGCTGGAATTAACTTGTGCTCTATCAAAAGTAGCTGGTTGTGGAGATAGCGCTTAAAGTTGCTGTGAAAAGTTATAGTTGCCGATAATCGTCGCGCGCGAGTAAAAATATAACTGTATTGATTTAGAGAACCCCGATCAAAGCGCGCGATCGCGCTAAGATGTCGGTGGCAGTTGTTAAAAATTCAGTTACCAGCGGCAGATTTGGAGTTTTTAACAGCACTTTGCCATATAAAGCGATCTCAACTTCAAAATCTGCGATTATCAGGTTGCACTTTATCGAAACATTGTGGATTCGTCATAGTTCTGCTTCATCATGCCAATCACATATCTGACCGACCAGATTTTAAAAGTGTCGCGAAAAGTACCAATTCGCATCGTCCTTGTGGTGCCTTTTGCCATGCAGACTTTCGCTGCGGTAGGGCTGACGGGGTGGCTGTCGCTGCGGAACGGGCGCATAGCTGTCAACGATGTTGCCGCCCAACTCCGGGGCGAAGTCACGTCGCGCATCCAACAACACATTTACAATTACATCGAAACACCGCACCAAATCAATCAGCTCAATCTCGACGCGATCCGTCTCGGCATTTTGAACGTGCAGGATGAAGTTAGTTTGCGCAGCTACTTCTGCAAACAACTCCAAACTTTTGATAAAGTTAGCTACATTCAATTCGGTTCCGAACAAAAAAATTTTATAGGAGTTGAACGCCTCGACGATGGCAAGTTGCAAGTTCGGATTTCTAATAAATCTACTGGCTATAACTTTCACAGCTACGCGCCGTCAGAGTTAGGAGAATCAACTAAGCTCTTAAAAACTACTAATAACTACGACCCTCGCACTCGACCTTGGTACGTAGCTCCGGTGCGGGCTCGCAAGCCGACCTGGACTAAAATTTATACTTATTTTGACACTCCCAAACTAGCAATTACTGCCGCTCAACCAGTGTACGGCAAGGATGACAAACTGATTGGCATCCTCGGTTCGGATTTGACACTTTCCCATATCAATCAATTTTTGGGAAGCCTAAAGATTGGTAAATCAGGACAGACTTTTATTGTAGAAAGGTCTGGAGAATTGGTGGCTAATTCTACTTCTCAACAGCCGTTTATTGTTAGCAACGGCGTGCCGAAACGGATTGCTGCGACTCAAAGCAAAAATATGTTGATTCGCTCGACAGCCCGCTATTTGACAGAACGTTTCGGGGATTTGGGCAAAATTGACAGATCTCAGCAGTTAGATTTTACGATCGACGGCCAACGGCAATTTCTACAGGTAACGCCCTTCTCAGACAGGAGGGGCCTCGATTGGTTGATTGTAGTGGCGGTTCCCGAAGCCGATTTTATGGAAGCGATTAACGCCAACACTCGCTACACAATTTTGCTTTGTTTTGGTGCTTTGGTTTTGGCGACGGCTCTAGGATGTGTGACTTCGAGGTGGATTGTCATGCCAATTCAGCGTCTGAGCAAGGCTGCGGAGTCTTTGTCGCGGGGAGAATGGGACTCGATGGTGGTAGATCCGAGCTTGATGGCGTCTGTAGAAAGGCAGGATGAGGTCGGTATCCTGGCTCGCTCCTTTAATACGATGGTAGATCAATTGGAAGAGTCATTTACTACTCTTGAAGATCGGGTAGAAGCTGCGATTGCTGATAAAACTAAATTAATTCGGTCTCTGAAACAATCTCAGGAAAAACTCGCTCTTCACCTCTATCAAACTCCTTTGGGCGCGATCGAATGGAATCTAAATTTTGAAGTAGCAGACTGGAATTTGTCAGCAGAAAGAATTTTTGGATTCAGCCGATTGGAAGCAATGGGACAGCACGGAGTCGATCTGATAGTCCCTGAAAGTGCTAAGGAGTATGTCAGGGAACTATCTATAACTTTGCTAACTAATCAAGGAGGAGTTACCAGCCTTAACCAGAATATTAGAAAGGACGGCAAAATAATTCTTTGCGAGTGGTACAATACGACTTTGGTTGATGCTGACGGCTGTATCATCGGGGTAGCATCGCTCGTTCAAGATGTGACAGAGTTTCACAGTGCTGTGGAGCAGTTGCGAGCTAGCGAGGAGCGGTTTCGCCAGTTGGCAGAAAATATTAATGAGGTATTTTGGATTAGAGAACCCAACCAACAGCACATAATTTATGTCAGCCCTGCTTGCGAGAAAATATGGAATTTAAGCTATCGGAGTTTGCTGTCAAAACCGGAGGCTTTTTGGGATGCTATTCACCCGGAGGATCGCGATCGCGTCAAGACTGCTTTTGAAAAACAGGTGCGGGGGGATTATGATGAGGAGTATCGGGTAGTGCGATTGGACGGTTCAGTTTGCTGGGTGCGCGATCGGGCTTTTCCAGTCCGCAACGAAACAGGAGAAATTTACCGCATTGTCGGCATTGCTGAAGACATTACCCAGCGCAAACTAGCAGAAGAATTCCAACAAGTCGCTCAAACCGCTCAAGCAGCCAGTCAAGCCAAAAGCTCATTCTTAGCCAATATGAGCCACGAATTGCGGACTCCCCTCAACGCCATTATCGGTTACAGCGAGATGCTCAAAGAAGACGCCGAGGATTTGGGCTGCGAAGATTTTATCCCAGATTTGCACAAAATTCAAACTGCGGGCAAACACTTGCTATCTTTAATTAGCGATATTCTCGATATTTCTAAGATTGAAGCGGGGCGGATGGAACTTTATTTAGAAACTTTCAACCCGGTTAATTTAATTGACGAAGTAGTTTCCACTGTCGAACCCTTGGTAGAGAAAAATTCTAATAAATTTGAAGTTAATTGTGCTAGCGACTTGGGAATGATGTATGCTGACATTACCAAAACTCGTCAAATATTGCTCAATTTGCTGAGCAATGCAGCCAAATTTACGAAAGGTGGCACTATTACCCTATCGGTTGAAAGAGTTAAACATGACAGCTTATTAACAACTCAAGAAATAGCAGAATCTTCCGACTTAATGATTTTTCGCGTAGCTGATACTGGCATTGGGATTCCTCCCGAACAAATGCGGCATTTATTTCAAGCTTTTATGCAGGGCGACGCCTCAACTACGCGCAAATACGGCGGCACGGGTTTGGGATTGACTATTAGCCGTCACTTTTGCTTGATGATGGGCGGGGATATGCAAGTTCAAAGCCAGTTAGGTAGCGGTGCGGTTTTTACTGTGTGCTTGCCCGCGCAAGTTGAATTATTAGTAAGCAGTTAGTCCTACTTTCTGGGAGGTAATTATTAGCAAATTAACCCGTTTTTTTGAGAAAAAACCTACGCTTTCAGATACGATTTATAAAAAGTCTGGCGACAAAACAAGTATTGGGCTTGTTTCCTGAACGATTATGTAATATCAATTCCGGTCGATGGCGATCGCAAAAATGGTTTGTAGTTCGCCCTGGCGCGCCCAAAATGCTACGGACTGAAGTCCGCACTACAAACGAATTTTACTTTAGTTACTCGACGGGATAAGATATTAGGTGCGTCGCGGCTCGAAAAGTTCCTCTATTTTTAGGGATTGTCGATGTATCTGCACTCTACGAATACTTTGAGATTTCTGTGACACCTCGTACATTGCCCGTTGCCGAACTTCTCAATGCTATACTTTCCGTTTCTGCCGCCCCAAAAATTGAGCTGCTAATACTCCGCCGACAAAGCCAAAGAAATGCGCTTGCCAGGAAACTCCAGGCTGCGATGGCAAAACTCCCCAAATTAAACCGCCGTAGAAGAAACCGACCATTAAAGATACGATAATAGACGTAAAGCTGCGTTCAAAATAGCCCCGCAGCAGCAAAAATCCGAAGTAACCAAAGATTAATCCGCTGGCACCAATATGCACTGAATTGGGCGCGCCTGTCAGCCAAACTCCCAATCCACTGACTAAGACAGTCACAGCACTGACGATAAAAAAGTCGCTAATTTCTCGCAGCATAATCAGCCAACCAAATGTCAGAAAAGGCAGGGTATTGGCGGCTAAGTGAGCAAAACTGCCGTGCAAAAAAGGCATGAATAGGATGCCTTCAAGTCCGTCAATGCTACGGGGGCGGATTCCGTAGGCATTCAGCGCCCCTCTAAACACGAATACGTCGAGAATCTCGATCGCCCACAGGAGGGAGACGAAGCCGCCGAGAATGGCTGCGTGGCTCTGCAATTCGCGGGTGATAGATTTGGTTTCTGGGTTGCTCATGGGTGGTGAGGGCGGTGGTACCGATTATTTTTAATTTTAGGAGTTTCTGGCCGATTCCCTACGGGATAGCTACGCTTCACGCACGCAGCGACACTTACCACTGGGTTTCAGGGTGTTTTGCAGCGCCGTGCTTATTTGAAACTATTATAACTTTGATTTAAAGTTCCGCATATTCACGCATGGAATTATTCACCTCGATGCGTCATTATCGTAGAGGAACTACAAAAGGAGAGTCAACAGAAGGTTGAAGCTTGAATGTAAAAGGCAGAGTTTTTACCCCATAGATAAATCCTTGAGCTGGAAAAGAGGACACTTTGGCGATCGCACACCGTCTCTCAAAAAAACTCAGGAACTACTTTTCTAGGATCGAGTCACTAATTGAAGAAGTTTCATCCGGTAAAGCAAAACGAGCTGCTGTAGGTACTGATTGTAGACAAAATCTCCCACAAGCTCTACAGAGAGTTCTTGGCACCTCGTTGTAAAAGAGGAACAGAGAAATATGAACGTATTTGAGCAAACAGTGTCCCGTCGAATTCTGCCAACTTGGCTATGGCAAGGCAAACAAGAAACCCCCGTTAGTGTCGCTACAAATCCTCAACCTTACGGTCAAAAGTCGCGTTTTGATTTGTTGCACCCGCTGAAGCAATGGCTTGATAACACTGCAATTAAAAATCCAAAGTTAGCCCGGTTGCTGTGCAAATTTATTCCCAGCCAGTGTCCGTTTGAACGCGAAGTCAAAATTTTGGATCGCACTTTGTTCAACATTCCGCCGCTGTGCAAGTTAAATCCGCTTTACGAGCAAGTGGTTGGGTTGCGCTTTCGTGCTTTGTGTTACTTGGCTGACGAGTGCGGCGTGGATGTGACTATCTATTGTTAATTCTCCAAAAACCTTAATTTCTAACTCTCTTGTTTACCCTCCCTTCTCCTTGTTGGGGAGGGTTTTTTGTTTTGTGCGGGCGAATACAGGGATCGGAAGTGCGATCGCACTTTCGCAACCAATACAGCAGATTTCTGGTTTGTCGAGCCGGTGTTGAGAGTTCCTGCGCGCGATCGACCAAAAATCTGCTGCGACGATCCAATGGAGGACTAAAGTCCTTACTACGAACCTATTTTAAGGGACTATCGCTGTCTTCCTCTTCTTCCCTAATATCCTGGAAAATGTGCCAAGCCAAGCAAACCATACCAATGCAAAATCCTGAAACTGGATCTAACCAGGAGATGAAATTGACGATTCCAAACTCGGTAACTTGTCCAGCAACGCAGGTGAATTTGGGAGTTTTCACAATATCTGTTAGCGAGTTCGAGATTGATTCTTCTTTCTCTTCGAGGTTTTCTAGTTCTGTGTCCTCGATGAAAGCCAGCAAAGTTAATAATTGAATTTTGGGATTTTGAGCCAAGATGATTTTGAATTGTTGTGTATTCATGGCGGGTATGGGATGAATTAATGAATTTATCAGTACATTTATCAAAGCATCCTGTAGCTAGCTAGCGTCAGTCCCAAAAAGCTCCACTACAAGTGGAAGTCAAGTAGAACTAATCTTCCACTTAGACTGCAAATACACAATGTTCAGCAAATATCTGTTACTATCTCAATCATTACATCGCTAAATATTCTGCTCATGGTGTGGGATGATTTTCTCAAGCGGATGGCTGTAGACTGTGGCCTTACTCCCGGACAGTCTAATGTCTTGATAGAGAGATTTGCACAAAATAATATCGATAAACGAGAAAGCGAGATAGAAGCGAATAGCAAGCTGCTTTTTGGCATTCAAGCTGAAGCTTACAAGAAGCGCAGAGGCGAGATTTACAAGAAATTCACTTATAATTGTGCAAAACTGGAGACAGCGGGTGCTCGCAAAGCCGAAACGCTGCGAAAGTGGCTTAAAAGCGAATATTCTGCTGGGTCGATCGACATTTCACCACCAGAAACAGCCAAAACATCCGAGTTTCCGTCACCAGCAACCCAAATCGACTGGCGCGAAACCTGCCGCGCCGCAGCCCAAGCCAAGCGACAAGCAGCCAACACTTTTTTTGCTAACGACTTAGGGCGAAAAATCGACCTCAACGAGATTCACGTGCCTTTGGGATTAATCGAAGGCCAGCAAAAACCCCAGCGCCGCGATGATTTCTCCCCTCAAACAGGTTCCGAAGCTTATCAGGAAGCCGAAAAACTCATTCCCCTCAGTTACGACGAATTTTGCGAAAAAGTCCTCGCCAACAGCGACAGCCCTAAAAGCAAGGGGAAACGCCTTGCTGTCATCGGCGAACCGGGGGCGGGAAAAACGACTCAATTGTTGAAAATTGGCGATCGCATATTGACGGAAACTGAATATTTGCCGGTATGGATATCCTTAGCAGAGGTGAAAAAACCTTTGTCCCAATATTTAATCGAAAATTGGCTGCGAATAGCGGCGGGAAAATTGGATGCTGCACCTGCGGAATGGGTGAAAGAATTTCAGGAATTACTGAGTGAAGGAAAAATCTGGTTGCTGTTGGACGGCGCGGATGAAATGGGAATAGCCGATTCCCTGGGAACTCTATCGCCACAGTTGAGAGAACGGGTATTCGATAAGGTACGAATAATAATCAGTTGTCGCCTGAATATTTGGGAGGCTACGGGGAATGCCCTATCTGATTTTGATACTTATAAAATGCTCGATTTTAGCTATGGAGATGGCGATAATTGCGATCAAGTGAAATTGTTTATCGATAAATGGTTTACCCCCCTTAATCCCCCCTTACCAAGGGGAGAAACTGACCCAATTCCTAATCCCTTACCAAGCCTGGAAACCACCTCCACTCTTGCTCCCCCCCTTACCAAGGGGGGGCTGGGGGGGGTTCTTCGCGCCAAAGAAACCACCTCCACTCTTACTCCCCCCCTTACCAAGGGGGGGCTGGGGGGGGTTCTTCGCGCAGCGAATCTCCGCGCCGCCTTAGACGAACCGGGAAAAGAGCGAATCAAAGATTTAGCACGCAATCCCCTGCGGTTATTCCTGCTGTGTTTAACTTGGGAATTCGGACAGCAAAAATTACCGGATACTAAAGCCGAACTTTATGAAGTATTTGTGGTAGCGCTTTATGATTTCAAGAAACTAGCCTTTCCGACAACAGCAGCACAGAGAACAAACTTAAATGCTGCCTTGAGAAGGTTTGCACTGACAGCAATTGAAGCTGGATATAAATCGATATTGCCGGATTGGTTTGTGATCCAACATCTGGCGCAACCGCATCCTGAGTTATTTGAAAAAGCAATTGAATTAGGTTGGTTGAATCGAGTCGGAGTTGATGCCCAAAACCCGCTGAAATCTGTTTATGCTTTCTATCATCCTTCTTTTCAGGAATATTTTGCAGCGTGCGAGATTGAGGATTGGCACTTTTTCTTGAATCATGTGCCGCAGAATCCGCAGCAGGGGATTTATCGGATTTTTGAGCGGCAGTGGAAAGAGGTGATGTTGCTGTGGATGGGGCGAAAGGATGTGGATAGGGAGGAGAAGGAAGCGTTTATTCGGGCGTTGGTGGAGTTTGATGATGGAATTGAAGATGAGTTTTATTGGTATCGAGCCTATTTTCTAGCTGCTATCTTAATTAATGAGTTTAAGGATTGTTCTTTGGCTGATGAGATAGTTGGACTCATTGTCCTGTTTGGATGGAGTGTTTTCTATATAGAAAAACAGAATTCGCAGACATTGCTATATCTAATTGCAGAAGGAGCAAAAGCAGTATTGCCAGAGAGCGATCGTATAAGAGCTATCCCCGCTTTAACTGAGTTAATCCGCACTTTGGGTGATGAATGTACCCGGCTGGAAGCAGCAGATAGCTTAGGTAAAATAGACAAAATAAACCCAGATGCGATTGCAGCTTTAACTGAGTTACTCGGCACCTCTGAAAATAAATATATCCGGTTTTTAGCAGCAGTAAGCTTAGGAGAAATAGGTAAAGGAAACTCAGATGCTATCGCAGCTTTAACTGAATTAATCAGCACGTCGGAGAATAAAGATACCCGGCGGTTGGCAGCAGAAAGCTTAGGGGAAATAGACGAAGGCAACCCAGATGCGGTCGCCACTTTAATTGAGTTAATCAGCACCTCTGAGAATGAATATATCCGGTGGCAGGCAGCAACAAGCTTAGGGGAAATAGGCAAAAGTAACCCAGATGCGATCGTCGCTTTAACTGAGTTAATTCGTACTTGTGAGGATGAAGATACCCGGCGGTGGGCAGCAGAAAGCTTAGGGGAAATAGACGAAGGCAACCCAGATGCGATCGCGGCTTTAACTAAGTTAATTCGTACCACTGAGGATGAAGATACCCGGCGGTGGGCAGCAGCAATCTTAGGGAAAATAGGCAAAGCCAACCCAGATGCGCTCGCTGCTTTAACTGAGTTAATCCGTACCTCTGAGGATGAAGATACCCGGCAGTGGGTAGCAGAAAGCTTAGGGGTAATAGGCAAAGTTAACCCAGATGTTATCGCCACTTTAATTGAGTTAATTTGCACCTCTGAGGATGAATCTATCCGGCTGTCCGCAGCAGAAAGCTTAGGGGAAATACACAAAGGCAACTCAGATGCGATCGCCACTTTAACTGAGTTAATCCGTACCTCTGAGAATGAATCTATCCGGAAGCAGGCAGCATATAATTTAGGAAAAATAGACGAAGGCAACCCAGATGCGATCGCCACTTTAACTGAGTTAATCCGTACCTCTGAGAATGAATCTATCCGGAAGCAGGCAGCATATAATTTAGGAAAAATAGACAAAGGCAACCCAGATGCGATCGCCGCTTTAACTGAGTTAATCCGTACCTCTGAGAATGAATCTACCCGGAAGCAAGCAGCAGATAGTTTAAAAGAAGTTTTGACAGAAACTCAGCAAATAACAGGGGTTGTCACTGCCTTAAAGGATTGCCTATCCGAGAAGACTTACGAAAATGACTTTGATAGATGCGAAAATTCCTACGCAGTCATCTGGCACTGTGCCCAAAATCTCCCTTACCCCACCTTCTATGACGCATGGCACTATCCACCCACCACACCCCATCCCCAAGTTCCCAACTGGCAAACTTTCCCCCAAGACATTGCCAGAGAAATCAATAATCAAGCCGAATTATCCAATCAAATCCAACTTTTGTGCATCGACAGCAAAAACTTCATCAACCCCGACAACCCCGCCACCAAGATTTACACCCAAATGCTGAAACAAGGCTGTCCCAAATGTGAGGATGGCACACCGAAAACAATGGCAGATTTACAAACCTATTGGGATTTGCTGCTGATGGATAGCGAGAAATCTTGCATCTTTGTATTCTACAACTCGCGGGGGGAAGAGGCGACTGGATTTAGCGAGACTTTTGTCAATGATTTAAGCAAGTTTGACGGTAATATTGCGATTGTTGGCGACTATAACGCGGATTCGCTGACAGTTTTTTCACCCAGTCAATCTGATATGATTGGAGCGATTGTGCGGTGGATTTGCCAAATTGTGTGGGAAAGTTAATTAATATAGTTGTAGTATTCGTAGGGTGCGTCGCTATAAAAAATCCCTAGGAAAAGATAGACAATCTTATGGCGACGCACCTTACAAAATACTGGAGTAAACTACCTGGAGTTTCACGGGGCCCAACACTTCTTTTGTAACATAAGTGTTGCATTGTTTTAAAGTCTGTGAGTGATGGGATAGGTGCGTCGCTTTCAGATTATCGATATTTAGTTAGAGATTTTTCATAGCGACGCACCCTACGACTACTACACTTTTCAATCTTATATAAATCAATACGGTTCAGATAAGAGATTCCTACATATAAAACATATGAAAAATAGATACTGCGATTGCTTCGTTCCTCGCAATGACAATCTTAACTGAACCGTATTGTTATATAAATTATGTTTTATTGGCAGAGTCCCCCGCCGGATACTGCACGTGCCGTTTCCCTACAGATGATTCGCTTTTTCAAAGGTATTGCTACACTTTTCAATCCATACAAATTATCTTTTATTGGCAGAGTCCCCCGCCGGAGACTGCACGTGCTATTAGATTGTCGATATGTAAGTCAGAGATTTTTGGTGGCGGCGCACCCTACGAACTAACTATAAGTGCGATCGGGTGATACGCATCCATAACCCACGAGAGAAGTTTTTAAGTCTCGCTTTTGGGTTTTTCTGGCCCAGAGGGTACTTCTCCCCTTTGTTGGGCTTCCAATAAAGCTGTTTCCACGAGAAAGGCTATCAGGTTAGCTGTGGATCTGCCTTGTTTGTCAGCCCATCGATCTAAAGCTTCATATACGTAATCAGGAAAGGTGACGTGAACGCGCTTGCTCAATGTAAAAGTTGGTTGGTTGACTAACGCTTTTAATGGTACAAGCTTAGGCTCCCGATCGTGTTGTTACTCTGTTCTTAAAACTGGACTGACACAAATTTGGGCTTATTATGTTACAATTCCTCTAATCCGATTTCGGATCAGTCAAAAGCCAGTCCGACGCTTCCGAGGGCTCAGGACTGGCTTTGGCTCCAATTTACAAAGGAGATACATCTATTATGCGGTATGAAAAGCTTCTCAAACCGTGGATTGTGGTTCGTTTGCTTCCGAACCTGCAAAGGACAGTTGTGGGTCGGTTTCGCAGTTGGTCTGATGCAGATGGTCACTTGCGAGTTCTCAAACAACTGCTTCCCGGTGCTCGATTGACTCTACTGTTCGATCCGATCGACTAATTTGGGTTGCGACTGTCTGAAAGTGCGCGCGAGCTTCGCCACGCGCATTTTCGGACAATGTTAAACTGGACGCAAGATATGAATTAAGTTGGGTAAAAAACCGTGACAGCTACTCTACAAGTAACAGAACAGCCAACATCACAGCGCTACTTTACTCCAGAAGAATATCTAGCTTTGGAAGAAGCAGCAGAAGACAAAAGCGAATATCTCGACGGAGAAATTATTCCTATGACAGGCGGATCTACCAATCACAATCAAATTTCTGGTAATTTGTACATTGCTTTGAGTCTTGCTATCAAAAAACAGAATTATCGCATCTTCATGGGTGACGTGCGCCTGTGGATGCCGAAAAAGCGATTTTATACTTATCCCGATGTGATGGTAATTGCGGGCAAACCTGAGTATTACAACAATCGCAAAGATACTGTAATAAATCCTCAAGTGATTGTAGAAGTTTTATCGAAATCTACCAGAAATTACGATCGCAGCGATAAGTTTCAGTTTTATCAAACGCTGCCGACCTTTCAAGAGTATATTCTAATTGACCAATCGCGAGTTTATGTGGAGCAGTATTGCAAGTTGGCAAACAAGCGTTGGTCGTACACTCAGTACGATGAGGAAGATGCAGCGCTAGTTTTTAATTTCTTTCAAGTTGAAGTGCCGCTGGCAGATATGTATGAGAAGGTGGATTTTGAGGCGGAAAATGAGCCTGAAGAGAGTATGGCGGCAGAATAAGACTGTCTAAAAGTGCGATCGACTAATTTTAGTGTAGCAATTTTTCTCGCGGTCGATCGCACTTTCAGATACCTCCACCTAAACACTTTCCAAACATTCACGTTTCCCCGACTCTGATTCTGGCTGATTTCTACGCTGCAACAGCGCATCTATCGCCGGATTGATCACTTCCTGAACTTCCCCACTTTCACCATAAATTACCACCTCAAGCCATCTAGCTTTTGCTGAACCCACGGCATATTTTAAAGCTGCTTCCTGAGTAGCAAACACCTTTTCACTTGACTCTACATTGTCCTCGCTCACAGCCCACCCATTGGCATGAGGTACTACGTATAGTTTGTGATTTAATTCCTTTAATACCCGCTGCCGCAACCCAATTAAAGTAATGCCGACAATTGTTTCACTATCCTCATGATAACGGGCGATAACTCCATCGCTAATATCCACAGCTACACCCTCTCGCGGTTCTCCTAGGGAGAGATAGAGAACATCCGCTTCCCGATCGTAGAAACCTGTAATAGTTGTGGAATCTTCGAGAATTTTTACTGTTGTGTCCATATTATTCGCTTATTTGATGATGGCTGTCTTCTGAGGTAAGCTGTTGTGATAAATCCATCATAGTTATTTATTTCTAAATACACCACTACCACAAATTTCCTACTTTCGGGAATTAAGGGATAGAAGCGCAGAGCAAGTAACCCACCTGTAACGTCATCGATTTGAATCAAATCGGGGTTCTCTAAAGTTTCTAAAACTCGCTCATATTGAGCTTGCATTTCAGGGTGCTCTTTCAAGATATGCTGCCACCGCTCTCTAGTGAGGCGTATTGGAACATTATTGAATGAATAACCAGTCCAAAGTAGATTACTATCCTGTGTCATTTTATCTGAAATTTGATAAATAAGCAAGGGCATCCACAACAGATGCCCTCACCTAACTAACTACGCGCCGACAGCTTCCTTGGCTGCGTACAACACCTCAGCATTAATTAAAGCAATACCGCGCTCGCGAGCAAACTTCTCAGTATTCCGCTTCACTTTACCCCGCACAAAACCAGGGATTTTATTCAACTCTGCTTGTCCATCCTTTGTCCAATTCATATCAGAATCAGCCGAAATACCTTTAGTAATCACTTCCTTAGTATCGTGGCCGCCGAAGATTTCTAGCAAGTGGTCTTCCATTCCCAAAGTAAAGGAATTGTAGACTAAATCTACGCACTGATTCGTGCCTTCATAACCCAAAAATGGCTTGTAGCCGATCGGGAAATTTTGCACGTGAATCGGCGCAGCAATCACACCGCACGGAATATCAAGCCTTTTACCCACGTGGCGTTCCATTTGCGTGCCGAAAATCGCGGAAGGTTCTGCTTTGGCGATCGCATCTCCGATCGCACCGTGATCCTCCGTCACCAGCACTTCATCACAATACCCTTTTACCTCTTCCCGGAACCAATCAGCATCGTGTTTGCAGTAGGTTCCAGCCCACACAACGTGGATTCCCATCTCGCGAGCCAAAATCTTCGTCATCGCCGCAGCGTGCGTGTTATCGCCAAATACGACCGCTTTTTTGCCGGTTAAGTTTTGGCAGTCGATCGACCTTGAGAACCAAGCAGCCTGAGACACAAACCGCGTTTGTTGGTCAATAAAATCTTCATAATCAACATTCGCACCTTGCGCGTTCAGAACTTCCTGAATCTTGCGGATGCAGCGCGCCGTTTCCACCACACCCATCGGCGTAATATCCACGCAAGGTGTGCCGAATTCTTGCTCCAAATAACTCGCCGCCATCATCCCCAATTCCCGATAAGGAACCAAGTTAAACCAAGCGCGCGGCAGTCTTTTCAAGTTATGAACCGAAGCACCTTCGGGAATAACTTCGTTAACTTCAATTCCCAAATCCGCCATCAAACGCTTCAACTCGGTGCAGTCGTGCTGGTTGTGGAAACCCAGCGTAGACATACCGATAATATTCACCGATGGTTTTTCGCTTTTACCTTCTAAATCGCCTTTTTTGCGGGCTTTGTTAATGTAAAATTGGACGATTTGATCTAAAGTGCGATCGGCTGCTTGCAGTTCGTTTACCCGGTAATGGTTAACATCCGCCAGCATTACGTCACCTTTCGCATCCAATTGAGCTCGGTTAACAAAGTTTTCCAAGTCTTCTTGCAGAATGCTAGAGGTGCAAGTCGGAGTCAACACGATTAAATCTGGCTGCTCTTCTCTGTCTTTGCGGGTGATATTGTCCACCACCCGTTCCTGGGAGCCCCGCGCCAGTACGTGTCTGTCTACGACGCTGGTAGTTACCGGAGTGAAGTCCCGTTCTCTCTCCAACATGGAGCGCATGACGTTAAAATAGTCGTCTCCAATCGGTGCGTGCATGATTGCGTGGACGTTTTTGAAGGAAGTCGCCACGCGCAAAGTGCCGATGTGGGCTGGGCCTGCATACATCCAATAAGCCAATTTCATAGGTATTTTTCCTGATGCTGGTTGAGATTTGCCCGATCGGGCGATTACTGCTAAATTTTAAGGTTGTTTGAGATTTTCTCACCGAATGAATCCTTTAGAAATAGTAACTTTCTCAGGATTTACAGATGGAAAAAATGCTCGAACGCTTTTGCTGGTTGGGATTTGACTCGCCATTCTCACAACTTTACCTGTGTTTTATGGCAATAATTCTTAATTTATTGTCAAGTTTCGTTAAGAAACCGACACATCCGATCAAAGTAGGGTGTGCAATACGAACCTTACTCAATAAAGCTGTTGCGTGAGTCTGCGATCGAAAAAAAAACCGCAGATGTTAGGCAGATAAACACAGATAAACGCAGATAATTTTAGAAGAGGAAAGCTGGGAGCGGCACAGGTCTAATTTCTTTAAGCAAGCGACAAATTTTATCAAAGTAGGGTCGCAACGCCCATTTTACACATAAAGATATATAGATTGACTTTTTAGCCAACTCGGCATACATTATTAATGAATCCACTATTTCCCGGTGCCGAAACTTGCAAAGGGCGGGAGATATTGAGGCAAGACAAATCCTTGTTGACAAATCCCATGAAACTATCCAAAATTGACTTGAGCAATGTCCTAGCGGTGGGTCACTCTAACGGCCAGTTAGGACTGTTGATCGATCGCGGTGAAGCAGTCGAATTGATCGAAATTGCCGCACCTGAAGCTGCCATGCACGGCCTGCAAATGGTTGATTTCATCGCCAATACAGATGCTGCCGAACTCAATGGCGGTATTGAATTAACAGAAATTGCTCCGGGCTGCGAACCGATTGCGATGATGTCGGTTGATTCGGCCATGGCTAGGGCGATCGGATACAATGAAGACGATCGAGTTTTGCAAATAGAATTTAGCAGCGGGTCAGTCTATCAATACAGCGACGTAGAACCGGAAATTTGGGAATCTCTGCAAGATACTGATTCTACAGGCAGGTTTTTTAACTCCGAGATCAAAGGTGCTTATTCGAGCCTGCGCCTAGATGAATCGCCCTAAAACGGATACAGTGCCCTCGCAGGGCTATTCTCGAAAGATTAAAATTTTAGAGTTTTGTTCCTGCTCCTTTGATTCATCTGCTGAGTCAATCTCAAATATCAGATTCTGCAAATCTCAAATCGACGCTAGGCACCTATACTGAAGCATTGCACCTTTAACGGCTTTGATGGATGTGTCATGGCTTGCGTATTTTCAGAAAACACCCAGGTGCGAAGCTAACCCAAGCAATCTCCTAAAAGCTGAGATTGTTTTTTGTCAGCGGTGCGTGCGATCGCCACCTTCAAAATTTATTGTTGCTTCAGCATAGCAAAATAGCTGCCTCTCTTTCTTGGCACTTGCACAAATCCTGTATTTGTGCTTTTGTTTACCTAAATGCTGAGGTGACGAAAGCCCCTGTGCCAGAAGTCAGCAGCAGCTCTTGGCTGGATACACTATGTCTTGCCACACATCCCAAAATATATGTCTTGAGCGATAATGAAGGATAACATAGGATTTACCAAAACAAACCCGGTTCATACGAAAAAATCTGCGGTTTGTCAACGACTAGCAACGAAGAAACCGGGTTTTTAGCCCGCCGCGCGTATTAAGTCCTATAACATTGACCAAGCACACCTAATTTGAGAGAACCCAACTATGATGGCAATTCCCGGCGTTGCAGTTCTCGCTCTCATTTATGAAAGCAGCACTTCCCTAGTTTACCGCGGCCGCAACGAGCAAGACAACCAACCTGTTATTATCAAACTTATCAAAGAAGACTATCCGACTCTCGAAGAACTGAATAGATACAAGCGAGAATATGATATTACTGCTAACTTAAACCTGCTGGATGGAGTTGTTAAAGTATACAAGTTGCAGCAGGTCAGAAATAGTCTGGCAATGATTTTAGAAGATTTTGGAGGCGAATCTTTAAAAATCTTCATGAATTCTCAAAAATTTACCACTTTAGGATTTTTGACAACTGCCATCAAAGTTGCCGAAACCTTGGGTGAAATTCACGCCAAAAATGTGATTCATAAAGATATTAACCCATCTAATATAGTTTTTAATCCAGCTACAGGCAAAGTAAAGTTAATAGATTTTAGCATCTCAACTGCATCAAATCAAGAAAACGTTCCTAATAAAAATCCCAATTTTTTAGAAGGCACTTTAGCCTATATGTCGCCGGAGCAAACCGGGAGAATGAGCCGCGTAATCGATTACCGCACGGACTTTTATTCCCTCGGCGTCACCTTCTATGAAGTGCTAGCAGGACAACTCCCTTTTACCACTACCGATCCAATGGAGTTAGTTCACTGTCACATCGCCAAACAGCCCTTACCTCTGGCTGAAGTTGCGCCAGAAATTCCTCAAGCTATTTCCGACATTGTGATGAAATTACTAGGAAAAGCCGCAGAGGATCGCTATCAAAGTGCTTGGGGACTGAAAGCAGATTTGGAATCCTGTCTGTTTCAGTTGCAAACATCAGGGTTTATTTCCGAATTTGCTCTCGGCAGCCAAGATATTTCCGACAAATTTCAAATCCCTCAAAAACTTTATGGAAGACAGCGAGAATTTGAGACTCTTTTAGCCGCTTTTGAACGGGTAGCAGCCACCAGCCATCGCTCCTACCGCATCGAACAGTCCCAAATTTCTGTCATCAAGAAAGAAGTCACATCGAAAAAAGAAAGTTCCCTGTCAGTGCTGACGAGAGGACAGCATAAATCCCGCAGCGAGATGATGCTGATTGCTGGTTATTCTGGCATTGGCAAATCTGCAATGGTCAAGAATTTAGATAAACCTATTACCCGCAGGCGCGGCTATTTTATTTGGGGAAAATTTGACCAGTACAAGCGCACTATTCCTTACTCGGCAGTTGTTAGCGCTTTTTCGGAATTGGTGCGGCAACTTTTAACTGAAAGCGAAGCTCAATTAGCCGTTTGGCGCGAAAAACTCCGCACTTCCTTCGGGCAAAACGGGCAAATTATTATTGATGTACTTCCCGAAGTTGAACTGATTGTCGGAGCTCAGTCTCCTGTAGCTGAATTGGGGCCGACGGAATCTCTAAACCGCTTTAATTTAGTATTTCAAAATTTCATTCGCGTGTTTTGCCAGCCCGAACATCCGCTGGTGATTTTTCTCGACGATTTGCAGTGGGCAGATTCTGCTACTCTCAAATTGATCGAGTTGATGATGACAGATGAAGCTACGCAATATCTGTTTTTGATTGGCGCTTATCGGGATAATGAAGTCAGTCCCACTCATCCTTTAATGATGACTGTGGAGACGCTGCGAAATCAGGAAGCCATCATTAATGAGATTGCTTTGGCGCCGCTGGGGGTGGACAATATCACTCATTTGATTGCCGAGACTTTGCACAGCGATCGCGAATCTGTCAAACCCTTAGCTGAACTCGTTGTCAGCAAAACAGACGGCAATCCTTTTTTTGTAAATCAATTTCTCCAAACATTGTATCAGGAAAACTTGCTAGTTTTTCATCCGCCACAGTCGGGGAGCAAGGGTGGCTGGCATTGGGATATGACCCAAATTGAACAGTGCGCCATCACTGATAATGTAGTAGATTTGATGGTGCAAAAGTTGAGAAAATTGCCGACTCCAACGCAGCAAGTTTTGCGTTTAGTGGCTTGTTTGGGCAACGAATTTGACTTGAATACTCTCTCTTTAATTAATGAAAAAGAAGCCTCGGAAACTTTTTCGCAGTTGCTGCCGGCGATTAAGTCGGGACTGATTCTCCCAACTTCGGAATTGGAAAGCAAGTCCTTAGATTACGTGATGTTTCCGCTGTTGATTCTCAATTACAAATTTTTGCACGATCGCGTGCAGCAAGCAGCTTACGCCCTGATCGACGACTCGCAAAAAAAAGACGTTCACCTCAAAATCGGTCGGCAAATCCTCGAAAACACTCCGGCTGAGTATCGCGCTGACAGAATTTTTGAATTAGTCGATCACTTGAATGTCGCGCGATCGCTAATTCGAGACGAGCGAGAATTAATTGAACTGGCAACGCTGAATTTAGACGCCGCCCGCCGAGCCAAAGATGCCACTGCTTATGTGGCTGCCTTGCAGTATTTAACCGCAGGTATGGACGGTTTAACCGCCGATATCTGGGATTCCCACTACGACTTAGCCTTTGCCCTGCACATGGAGCGCGCTAACGTTGAGTATCTCAACGGCTATTTCGAGCATTCTGAAGAATTTATCAACATAACTTTGCAAAAAGCGCGATCGCCCTTAGAAAAAGTAGAAATTTACAACCTGCTGATCGTGCAGTACACCCTCCGCGCGAAGTACGAAGAAGCCGTCAAAGCCGGAATCCAAGCTTTGAACTTGCTCGGAATTGACTTGCCGCTAGACGGACTGCAAACAGTCATCTCCGAAGAATTTGCAGCAGCCACAAACTTTTTAGCAGGTAGAGAAATAGCTTCCTTAATTGACGCACCCGAAATGACTGTACCCGACAAAAAAGTCGCAGTCAAATTAATCACCAACTTGCTGACATCGGCATACCTCAACAATCCCGATTTGTGGAAAGTCAGCGTATTAAAAGGAGTCAATCTCTCACTCACCTACGGTTTAGTTCCCGAAGCATCCCTGTGCTACGCCGGCTACGGTATGTTCTTAAACGCAGTTTCGGGAGATTACAAAGCAGCATATCAATTTGCCATGCTGTCGCTAAATTTAAGCGAAAAATCAGGAAACATCGGCTTGAAATGCAGAGCTTGTTCCTCCCTAGTCAGTATTTTTTATTACTGGTTCAATCACATCAAAGATTCCCACACAATTAGCAATGAAGGATATCAAGCAGCCTTAGAATCAGGCGACTTAGAATACGCAGGTTATATTCTCTCCAACCGCATAGCGAATTCTTTTTTTCAAGGCAAAGAAATCTCGCAAATTCTGGCAGATACCAGCAGGTATTTGCAGTTCAGCCAAAAAACCAAAAATCAGCTTGTAACCGATACATTATTAGGAGCGGAGTTAATCCTCCGCAACTTAAGCCAGCTCACTCTCGAAAAGTTTGTATTTGAAAGCGAAGAGTTCACCGAGGCTGAATACGTAGACAACTGTCAAGCTCATCAAAATTTGTACTCGCTCTGCCTGTATCAGATTCGCAAATGCCAAGTAATGTACTGGTACGGCAACTTCAACGAAGCGCTGCAACTAGCTTTGGAAGTAGAAAAGCAGCTATCTTTTATTACCGGAGCCATCCCCGCTACCGAATGGAATTTTTTCTTTTCTCTAACTTTAGCGGCAGTTTTTCCTAATGTTTCAAAAACCAAACAAAAACAATACTTAGATAAGTTAGAAGCCAATCAAAAACAAATGAAAATTTGGGCTGACAACTGTCGCGAAAACTTTCTGCACAAGTATATGTTAGTACAAGCAGAAATAGCCAGAATTTCCAAGAAAGATTCCGAAGCCGTAGAGCTGTACGATTTTTCGATAAATTTAGCCCAAGACAGCGAGTTCGTGCAAAACGAAGCGCTGGCTAACGAACTAGCAGCCAAGTTTTGGTTGAGTAAAGGCAAATATCAATATGCCAAAATCCACTTGCGCGAAGCTCACTCGTGCTACTTGCGCTGGGGAGCAGTCCGCAAAGTTCAAGATTTAGAACAAAAGTATCCGCAGTTGAAGGAAATGACGCCGCTCAACGGAAGTTTCCAAAACAATCAAACTACCACAACTATTCATACTTCTACTGGTAGCGATGCGAGAGTTTTGGATTTAGGCACTGTCATGAAAGCATCTCTAGCGATTTCCAGCGAAATTGTCCTCGACAAACTGCTGGCTTCTTTGATGAGGATATCGCTGGAAAATGCGGGGGCACAATCTGGTTTTTTAATCCTGCTCAGAGATGGAAAACTGTTAATTTCAGCTAAGGCGTCAGTCGTTGTTGAAGATGTAGCTGTGCTGCAATTTACGCCTGTTGAACAATGTCAGGATTTACCTGTGACGGTGATTAATTTTGTGGAAAGGACTCGCTCGGATGTGGTGTTGAGCAATGCGGCTGCTGAGGGGCGATTTACGGCAGATCCTTACATCAGCAGACAGCAGCTCAAATCTCTTTTGTGTACGCCCATAGTCAATCAAGGCAAACTGATCGGCATTCTTTATTTGGAAAACAATTTAACTATCGGGGCGTTTAATGCCCACCGCTTGGAAGTTTTAAGGCTGCTTTCTTCCCAAGTTGCTATTTCTTTGGACAATGCTCTGCTTTACAATTCGGTGGAGCAGAAAGTGCAAGAGCGGACGCAGGAGTTAAATGAAAAGAACGAGCGTTTAGAAAAAACTTTGCGCGAGCTGAAATTAACGCAAGCTCAATTAATTCAAACGGAAAAGATGTCGAGTTTGGGGCAAATGGTGGCTGGCGTAGCTCACGAAATCAACAATCCTGTAAGTTTCATTTACGGCAATCTCAACCCTGCCAGCGAGTACGTTAAAGATTTGCTAAAATTAATCGATCTTTACCAGCATCATTACCCAGAACCTGCTGATGAAATTATCGATGAAATAGAAACTATCGAACTGGAATTTTTGATCGAAGATTTGCAAAAGCTGCTGGATTCTATGAAAGTCGGAGCCGAAAGAATCCGGGATATCGTGTTGAGCTTGCGGAATTTTTCGCGCCTCGACGAAGCGCAAATGAAGTCGGTTGATATCCATGAAGGCATCGACAGTACAGTGATGCTGCTGCAACCGCGTTTGAGAAAAGAGGGCGGGCGTTTGGGTATTGATGTGATTAAAAATTACAGCAAGCTGCCTTTAATTACTTGTTATGCGTCGCAGTTGAATCAGGTTTTTATGAATATTTTGACAAATGGGATCGATGCGCTACTTTTGGCAAGAGATTGCCCGGAAAGCTCTCAAAGACAGCCTACTATTACAATTTCTACAGAGGTGACTGACAGGAATTCTGCGATAATTAGAATTGCTGATACCGGCCCGGGAATGAGCATTGAAGTGCTGCACAAAATATTCGATCCGTTTTTTACAACTAAGCCTGTGGGTTCGGGTACTGGTTTGGGATTGTCGATTTCTCACTCGATTGTTGTGAGCTCTCACGGCGGAAAGTTGACTTGCGTTTCTGCACCGTCCGAGGGAAGTGAGTTTATTATTGAAATTCCGATCGCCCCACGGCAAGTTTTGTAAAGAAAGAAAAATGGCGAAGTCAAGTAAGACGGCGGTTGAAACCGCGCCTACACAAGCAAAACCCGCCTCCGCGGGTTGAAGATCGGAGGTACGGTTTCAACCGCCGTCTGCATCTAAGAAAACTTTACTTGCCGGTACAAATCGCCGATCGCAATTTCGACATCCACTGATTCGAGTCGCAAAGTATCGCCCAAAGCATACTCCGACAGCACCCACAGCCCTTGTTCGTTGCGCCGAAACAGCTCTACTCCGGGCTGTTCGGCTTGCACCAAGACGTACTCTTGCAGGGTTGAAAATTGGCGATATTTAGCAAATTTTACGCCGCGATCCACAGCTTCCGTTGAAGGTGATAAAACTTCGACAATCAAGGAAGGATATTGTACCAATTGCGGATCGTTATCGCGATCGTCGCAAGTTACCACAACATCAGGATAAAAATACTTTCGCCCTGGTTCCACTTGGACTTTGACAGCTAGGATGTAAATTTCGTAGGGCAGATTAAGGCGATCGTCTAATAGCTTGAAGAAGTTAACGCAAATCCGATTGTGATTGCGGCTTTTGCCACTCATGGCGACAACTTCGCCATCCCAATACTCGTAGCGTTCCTCTTGGGTGGGTTCCCAAGTCAGGTATTCTGCTGCACTCATCGATAGGCGATCGGGTAAAGCAACCATAATGCGATCGGGGAATCAAGTATGTTTCTAGGATAACTCAAAGATGGCGATCCCGATTCTGCGTTGCCACTTATCCCCGCCGATAGGTTCCGAGTCCACTTCCCCTTCTACTAGCCTCAATCTATCCTACGTTTTTTTTAGGTAGAGCTACTTAGAATCGGGTTTTCTATGCCAAGTATTCAGCTTTTCTCCATTTATTACACCATTTTTTAGCCGATACACACCAGAAAGTTCTAAGCGTCCATGCCATTCATTATGATTTCCACCAATCAATTGACGTTCTCCTAATACTGTCCAAATAATGTCTAAATTATTTTCAGTGAGAAAGTTAACAAGTTTATTTTTGGAGATTAAAAAGTTGGCTGGAGACAGTTCATCTAAAGGATTAAATGCAACAACTTCATTATTTGAATTCCTAAATTTAAAATAGTCTCCTGACCATCTTAATTTCATATTCTTCATTAGCCAAGCCGAAGGAATTAAAGCAGATATTGTTTCATCAGTTGAACAATCAAAACTACTACTAGCAGAATATTCTGCTGTTGTTACAACGACTGGATAAGGTAAGTCTCCGTTATTTGTGTGAGACTCCCAATAATTATCTGCATTCCATGTATGATAGGGTAAACCCCAAGAAAATTCGCCAAGAAAATCACAAATATCTCCAGATTCTGGCATCCATCTCCCTTCAAAGTTCTTATTTTTTAACCATTTGTAAGTTTCTTCCATATTTTCACAACGCACAATATAGCTTCGTATCTGATACCACATTTCTCGTTGAGAAGTTTCATATTTTTCTTCTTCTAAAGGTTCTTTTTCTGCCCAACCATAATGACCTTCAAGAGTTAACCAAACTGTTTGATCATTAGGATTAGTTAATTCAATGAGTTGACATGGATCTGGACAGTCATCTTGTTGTTTTATCCAGTCTATCTGTCCTTGTTTATCAACTTCGTCAAATGTATAGTCAAGAGATTTTAACCAATTTTTTTGATTATTTTGTTGAGATTCAGGAATTTTTTTTAACAAAAAGGATGGATCTATATCTCGGATTCCTATCTGCCAAGTTCCTTCATAAACAGGTGATTCAGATGCTTCATCTAACCCATAAGATAATCTAAATTCTAAATTATCTGCCATGCAACCAAGAAATTCATGAAGGGCAATCCATTGGTATTTTTTACCAATTCGTTCTGGTTTATTCGCAGCACGACCATGACTACCACAACGTCTATCAAACCAGCCGAACTTATCAATTGTCCATCCTAATTCAAGGACTCGCTTAACAATCCAGCGTTTGGCAATAGAAGTATCGAACCGACATTTATCTTCTCTTGGATTTTCTAAAAATGGTACAACATACTTTTCAAAACTTTCTGCTTTTTCCTGGTCAACAATTCTCAAAAAAGATGCTTTACCACATGAAACAGCTTCCTGCAATTCTTCGTCTGTAAATTCTTGTTCAAAATATTCTATACGACTTTTCGTATCTAATTCTTCATACAAATTTACATTTTCGTATATTGTTTGATATTCTTCCAATGCTTGTTTCTGTGTAGTTGTAAGAGAGTCTATAAATTGCTCATATCTATCTTTTTTAGTGGGTTCTTTTGGATCTCCTAATATACAGGAAGACCAGTAATGAGTACGATATTCTATAACATACTGAGAAAAATCGCCTCCCCTAAGATAGTGCATAACTGATGTGTATAGAAGATCAAGGCTCCATTTAGGATCGTCTTTAAGACTATTAAATTTAGTTTCCTTTGAAACACTTCTTAGCTTACATATAATTAAAAAATTTGAATCCCCGGACTTAAATAATAAAAGTAATAGTAATAGAGGTAGATTGATGTCAAAATCGAGCTTGATTAATTCAATATATAGTTTTAATTCTTCTTCTGTTGGTAGATCGAGATTCCAATCACTTTTATAAGGGGGATGAGTTTTATCAATATCTACCTTGTCTGATAAAGTACCCAAATGATTAGCTATTTCAATAACACCACGAGCATAATCACGCAAAAGTATATGTACTGGTGGTGTACCTTCTTTAAATACCCATTCATAGATTTTGTTGGCAAGTTCTCCTATTTTTTCAGCATCATTGCTAACCATTGCGACTCCATAAGCAACAGCATAAAGACGTTCTAATACATAAATATCATCAACTTCTAAAAACTGCTCGATAACTTTGACTAAAACTTGAGGTCTTGGATGTAGCATTGAAACAAGAGCTTTTGTTGCACGATCGCGAAGAAAACGATGAGATGTTGTTAAAAACCATGTCAAAGCAATTGCACAAAGTTCGATGGATTCATCTGAGATATGGTCTTTTTCGGTTTCCCATGCCCATTCAAGTAAACGATCGACTGCCCCTTTTTGTTCATACTGATCGAATAAATAAATAGACCAAATTTCATCGCGCTCTGGCATTCTCAGATTTATGAGATGACGATGAAGAGATTTTGCATTTAAAGGATGTTCAGGATCGGTAGCTACTGTCAGTAGTACATTATAAACTTTTTCTTTGTTTCTTTCTTCTTGGAATATTTCATTAAGATAATCTTTAGTTTTCTGGGTTATTTTAGTTGGATTACGCCAAATAAGACTTTGTAAAAATTGACGTTCAAACCACCATAATGGCATGGATGTTAATTCCATTACTTCTTTTTCAAGTAGTTCAGGAATTTGAATAAATAAAGCTTCCAGTAAACCACTTATACTCTGTGTATTCCATCTAGCTGCTACTAACCGGCCTAGCGGTTTATTTTCATCAAAGGATGTAGTTGGATTATTTTTATCTAGGTGGTTTTTCAGCAAATAACGGACTATTAAATGATCGCTAAATTTTTCATAGGGAAATTTAATAATATCAACCCTTTGATTTTGTTCTTCATATTCGTTTTCTGAGGGACGATAAATTAAATCTTCTGAAAGTAATCCCTCAGCACGCAGATTATAAAATAAGCTCTGTGAAAAATTATTATGAGGCAAGACAGAATTAACAATATTTTTGGCTTCTTCTCTATCTATCCAAGGCTGTTCCTTTTCTGCCATCCGACGGGCTAAAGCTTCTACTGATTGTCTTACTAAATTGGTTTTATCATCATAATCGATTCGTTCACATAAAACCTCGTTGATTGAATCTATAAATAGATTTAAAACAGCACTAATTCCTTTAATTCCTTTAGGTATTCGTGTTAAATGACGATTTTTAATTCCTTTACAAAGTGTTTTCAAAAAAAGTGGATTAGAAAACTCTGGAACTAACAAAGGAACGTTAGGCTGTTCAATACCATAATGATTGAAAAAGGTTTTCGTAGCAATATATTCATGGTTGGCAAATCCATGATGTTCAACTTTGACTAACTTTTCTTCTGAAACTAGGTTTTCTGGTATTGTTGCTTTCTCGTATGAAGTACGACAGCTTACTGCAATAGTAATGCGTGGATAGTTATTATGCAAAACAGCTAATATACCTGCTAGCTCCTTTTTCCATAGACCTTTATCATCACTCTCATTAAGAGCATCAATCAAAATCATTGCATGACTACCACAAGCTTGTGCAGCAGCATCTAATGCGCCTAAAAACTCGTCACGATTGTGACAAGAAAGGTGCAATCTCTGCATTATATGAATCCAAGGGTCGCCTTGACAAAAGTGCTGACCCAATAAAATTATGGTCGGAAGTGAGTTATCTAGACGACGTTTAGCTATATCACAGAAGAGATGAGTTTTACCTGTTCCAGCTTCACCCGTAAGTAGAAGTGCGCCTTGATTACACGCAGCAGTAATATCACTGGTAGCAAAATCGTAAATTTCTTCTCCTATTTCTTTGACTTTGAAAATTTTATTACGAACTGTTTGTAATAAGTCTTCTATTGAACGATTAATGTCTCTATTTCCTATTTTTTCTCCTTGCTGTTCGTTATGAGATGGATTCACTTGTCGAATTTGTGTGTAACTATCATATTGAAAAACTTTTTTTGACAAACAAGCAATTGAATCAAAATCAATTGATGACAAGGCCTGTCTATCAGATGCTTTTTTCAATGCAGTGATGAGTAAGTTGATATCTTTACTCAGATTGTTTACAGAGTTAGCTACATTAGGAACTTTCTCCTGTAAATCTTCTGATGGCTTCTTGGCATCTTTCCACTTTCGACAAAGCTGACTGTATAAGTTGTCAATGCGGTCAAAGAAAATATCGGTTCTACCAAGTCCTTCAAATATTTGAGCTTCTGGTAAATCAACATGAATTTCTGGTGTGTATCGTGCCCCAGCATTTTCTCTAACTTCTTGAAAATGCTGAATCATCCATTCATTAGTTAGTTCTTGTTTATTAAACCAAAAATAGGCACGACCTGCATACTGAGGTTGTGGGCGAGAAAGCCTTTCAAGAATTTCTGATTCTCCCCAATAAACAAAATCAACTTTCATATCACGTTCTTCAGCCCATCCTTTCCATTTTTGAACACGCTTATTCCAGCGAGCCATTTGGGAGTTCTGTCCCTCTTGGCGTCCATCAGTACGGTTAATGTGCAAACACACTATATATTCAATTAACTTTGGATGTTTATCCAAGGCCGGTTTAACGGATTTATCAATTTGTTGCCATTGGCTATCTCCCAATTGATCACGAAAATATTTTGCTTGCCAAACCTTCTCATTTCCATTAGGTAATTGCCAGTAACATTCAACACCACCATCTCCTCCAGGACCTTTGCGACGAAAAATAGAGCCTTTCGGTACTTCCTCAAATGATGCTAGTTGACAGCATAGTTCTTCAAATCCTTCATCTTGACTACCTTTGTGAGTGCGAATGTCTTTGAAATCGATTTTAGTCATTACTAATACTCTCCTAGACAAAACTAACTTTCTACTTAGCTAACCTCTGATTCACGGACAGGCTTATATTTTATTCATCTGCCCGATCGAGTACATAAAACTGACTGCTGACTAATGACTAATGACTGCTGACTAAAGCTTGCCGCTGAGCTTCCAACAATTCCTGAATCCCTGTTTCTGCCAAATCCAAAATTTGATTTAACTGCGGGCAGCTGAAACTTCCCGATTCGGCAGTTCCTTGAATTTCGATGATATTCAAATCTCCATTCATTACCACATTACAGTCAGTATCCGGCTGTTGGTAGCCAGCAATCACCACAATCCGCGCAAACAAGTCAGCAGCCGGCTTTAACGGCAATATTGTCGGTACTCCCAGCACAATTTGATGGATGCCCACAGACAGTTGCCGGCCGCCCAGTTTAAAGAAATGGTGCGCGTTTTCCTCCGCCACCCTGATCCGCATTCGCGACAAATCCCTGGGGCGATCGCGCTTCAGGGTGATTTTCCCGTGTTTGTCAGGATGTCCCGCCACCGTCAGCAGCCGAATTGTGCGATCGGCCCGCAACATCGGCACCAGTTCGCAAATCGCCGCAAACAGCCCGTAACCGTGGTCTGCTGGGAGTTCTAAGCCGTGCACTATGAAAGAAATGTCTGTCGAGCTTTCAACACGGAGAACAGACATTTTATTTGGGAGATCGGTAGTATTCACTAACTTTCTCTGGAGTGATGAGTTTATCGCCTGACGGCATCAAAGGTTTGGGGAGTTGAAAGCAATGGCTGTTCGCGTCCCTGCATTAATTGCGTAGCTTTCACTACTCGGAGCACAGAGTGATCAACTTGCGATCGACGTTTGCGCTTTCAGCGTTACCTACCATACATAGCGCGTTGAGGAATTTTTGTCAAGCCCTTTTTTTGATAAATCCTACCAAAGAAACCGGGTTTTTTGGAGATCGAGGGTTTCAACCGAGTATTTTCGCGAAAAAACCCGGTTTCTAGCTACCCTTGAGTCTTGGACTATAAATATGATGAATGATGAGTGTTTGAGTCAGGAATTCCAGATGGGCGATCGCCTACAATAATACTATCCAAATCTCAAATCTACAATCTACAATCTAAAATCTAAAATCTAAAATCTAAAATCGTATGACTGCACTGATTAAACCTAAGCCCAGCTTAGAACATTTCCTGAAACTTCCCGAAACCAAGCCAGCCTCAGAATTTCTCAGCGGACAAATCATTCAAAAACCTATGCCTCAAGGCGAACACAGCACATTACAGGGTGAACTTTGCACTGCGATTAACCAGATAGCCAAAGTACATAAAATTGCTTGTGCATTTCCAGAGTTACGCTGCACTTTTGGGGGTGCATCAATTGTCCCAGATGTCGCAGTATTCCGATGGGAAAGAATTCCCTTTTTGCCATCGGGAAGAATTGCTAACCGTTTTGAAATTCATCCAGACTGGTCGATTGAAATTCTGTCCCCGGAACAAAGCTAAACAAAAGTATTGAATAAATTACTGCATTGTTCCCGCAATGGTACTGAATTGGGATGGTTGCTCGCTCCTGAAGAATAAACTATTTTAGCTATATTCCCAGGGCAGAAAGTGGAATTGTACGCAGGTGCAACTCAGTTACCAATACTCAAGGGCATCGAGTTGGAATTGACCGTTGAAACTATTTTTGGGTGGTTGAGTTTTAGTTGAGTTTCGGCGAGCGATCGCCCAAAAAGATATCAAATTTGTTAAACGCTCATAAAATATGATACGATCGGTAAAAAATACCTTCAGGAGAAACAGATGAAAGCTGTTGAAGTATTCGGAACAATAGATGAGAAAGGTCAATTATTGCTCGATCGCGCGCTCGAAGACTTTCCCCCCAGCCGCGTGCGAGTTATCGTACTTTTTGCCGAAGTAGCAGAGGAAGTCGAAGTCGATCCTGATGATACTCCTATTGCCGAAGTGAAAGCAAGCCTCAGGAGAGCATTAAAGGAAGCAAAAGCTGGACAACGCATCCCCCTTTCGGAAATGTGGGAGGGAATAGATGTCGAATGAAACGCCTGTCGTACAGATTGATTTAACGCCTGAGTACAAACGTAATTTGCGTGAATTATCAAAAAAATATCGCAATGTCAGGTTAGATACTCAGGAAATTATTCAACAATTCCAAGGGGGGAACTTTATTGGCGATCGCATCCCTGGAATGGGTGAAAATTATGTCATCTTGAAGGTGAGAGTCAGAAATAGCAATATCCAAAAAGGGAAAAGCGCTGGTTATCGACTGATCTATCAAGTTGAGTCACCGACTAGCGTACTTCTATTAACCATTTATGCTAAATCAGACCAAGAAGATATAAGTCCTAATGAGATTCGTAGCATTTTAGCTGAGTTCGATGGGGATGAATAAAAAATTTCCGTGTTAAAAAGCTTGACGTTGAGCCTCCAACAATTCCTGAATCCCTGTTTCTGCCAAATCCAAGATTTGATTTAACTGACTGCGGCTGAAACTTCCTGATTCGGCAGTTCCCTGAATTTCGATGATGTTTAAATCTCCATTCATTACCACATTACAGTCAATTTCCGCCGCCACATCTTCCAGATAATTCAAATCTAAAAACGGCTCCCCTTCCAAAAGTCCGACAGACACGGCCGCTACTTGACGAATTATGGGCGATCGCTCTAAATCACCTTTTTTTACCAACTTGTTCAAAGCATCAGCCACAGCCACAAACCCGCCATTAATTGAAGTTGTGCGAGTCCCCGCGTCTGCTTGCAAAACATCCGCATCGACAAGTATCGTGCGATCGCCCAACAGTTGCATATCCAAGCACGATCGCAAACTCCGCCCGATCAGCCGCTGAATCTCTTGAGTGCGTCCCGATAATTTCATAAATTCCCGCTCTTGTCGCTGCGGCGTAGCTCCCGGTAGCATTCGGTACTCCGCCGTCAGCCAGCCTTGTCCGGTATTCTCCAGAAACCTAGGCACTCCCGGCTTGATTGTAACGCTGCAAAGTACCTGAGTATCGCCGCTTTTGGCGAGCACGGAACCGCTAGCAAATTTGTTGAATTCGCGATCGAAACTAATCGAACGAAGTTGATTTGATTTTCTGCCGTCAGGACGCTGGAAAGACATAATATTTAGGGAATTGGGAATTGGGAATTGGGAATTGGGCATTGGGCATTGGGCATTGGGAATTGGGAATTGGGCATTGGGCATTGGGAATTGGGAATTGGGAATTGGTAATTGGGAATTGGTAATTGGGAATTGGTAATTGGGAATTGGTAATTTTCTACCTAACTAATGCCCCATGCCCCATGCCCCATGCCCCATGCCCCATGCCCCATGACTAATGACTATTAGCTTCGATAATAGCAAGAATATCCTGCTGGACTTGTTCTGGGGATTGGTCGCCGTTGATAGTTAACAATTTGTGGCGGTATTCGTAATACTCTAAAATAGGAATAGTACGTTCCTCAAACAAATCGAGACGCCGCTGCAAAATTTCTGGCTCATCGTCCGATCGGGCGCGATCGATCGATCGACTCAGCAACACCTCAGTAGGCACTTTCAACCAAATCGCCCAATCTATCTCCTGCGCCAAATCCTCTAATAAAAAATCCAATTCCTCAGCTTGAAAAGCCGTTCGCGGATATCCCTCCAACACCCAGCCATTAAAGACATCCCACAGCAGCAGCCGACGGCCGATAAATCGAATCAAAATGTCATCGGGAACTAGCTCGCCTTTTTCCACATAAGGCACCGCCAACTTGCCCAAGTCTGTTTCACCAGCGATTTGGGCGCGGAGAATATCTCCTAGCGCCAGCAAAGGAATGCTCAAATTGTTGCACAGTTGTTCTGCCTGCGTTCCCTTTCCCGCTCCTGGCCCTCCCAGAATTACCAATCTCACAGTGCTTGCTCCTAGTGCTGCGACACTCAAATTCTACGCGATGTTTACCTTTTGTTAACACTCCTAGAGTCTAGCTGACTCTCATCACCTGAGCTTTTCACCCGATAAGTCTGGCACTCCCCGCCCTATTTTGCTACCCCAACCCGGTTTCTGTGCAAGTGCTTGTCTCAGGAGAGGAAAATCTGACACACGACTGCAAATGCCTCTTCTGCTAGCTTTTAACAACTTGTATATCTAGCGTGCGATCGGATGTACACTCGGCCCAGTACACTATATATTGTTAAGCAGGCTTCAACCGCGCTCTTCGGTCGGAGCCGCACTCGATACTTAGTTGCTAATTAAATATTGCCCTATGGTTGCTCAGTTACAAACCCCTAAACTCAATTTAACCCACAGCTTGCCCTACACAGTTCAAGGGCTGGTGCAAGTTTTTACAGGCCCGCACCGCTGCTTTTTTACCAGTGTCATGGCTGGGGCCCTGAGAATTGCAGGACAGGGATCTCCGGTGTTGGCGGTGCAGTTCCTCAAAGGGGGCATCAATCAAGGGCATCAGCATCCGGTGCGCCTCGGGCAAAATTTAGATTGGGTGCGGTGCGATTTGCCTCGCTGCATTGACAAAGCCGATTTAGATGAGATAGAAACGCGATCGATCGCCCAATTGTGGGAGTACGTTCAAAATGCCGCAATCTCCGGCCGTTACGCTTTAATTATTCTCGACGAGTTGAGTTTGGCGGTGAATTTAGGCTTAATTTCCGAAGCAGAAGTGCTGGCATTGATTGACAGCAAGCCACAGGATTTGGATCTGATTTTGACTGGGCCTTCTATGCCGCCAGCAATTTTGGATGTGGCCGACCAAGTTACAGAAATTCGCCGCAGTTAAGGACAATACACAAGATTGCCTCAGTCCTTTTCATCAAATTTTCGGACGGGCTCTTATAGCCCGTCCCAGAACCAAAAAATATTCGCACTGCTGTCTCGAAAGCATCCACTTCAGAACATCAATCAAAAATTTCTGCAATAACTTCCCTCTTCCCTCTTCCCTCTTCCCTCTTTCATCTTCCCTCTTCCTTCTTCCTTATTCCTTCAATCCGTTACAAAATCCGCTGCCTAACTTCCTTCTTCCTTCTTCCTTCGATCAACTGTCAACCCCTCGACTCCGCTCGGGGCTCTTCTGTCAACTGTCAACTGTCAACCCCTCGACTCCGCTCGGGGCTCTTCTGTCAACTGTCAACTGTCAACTCTTCGACTCCGCTCGGGGCTCTTCTGTCAACTGTCAACTGTCAACTGTCAACTGTTCCTACAAATCTCGCCGCGAGAGCAGAAACCACACGCCGCCCAAACCCAAAACACCGCACAAAACTCCGCCTTCCCACCCAAAAACAGTCCCCCCCGGCAAATGTCCCGGCAAAGCCTTAGAAGTAAAATTCAGTTCAGTATAGTATACCCACTGATTGTTAATCCGCCAGCCCACTCGATCGCCAAACTTCTCCCAAACTGTAGCATCATAAACACCAGCCTTTCCCCCCGACTTGAGCCACAAACCCTTCTGCACCGAAAAACCGAACCTGCGGTGACTGTGACGCACCCAAAGTTGGTCAATAGTCTGCAAATCTTTAGCGGGAAACTTCCTAATATCTTCCTCGCTCAGATAACCCCGCGAAATTTGCTGCATCACCTCCAGCATTTTTACAGAAGTTTCCTCATCAGCACCCCGCCAATTTTTAGCAGCCAGCAGCCTTTCCAAATGAGAATAATCAATCCCTTTTTCCGACTCTAAATTCACCGAAAATTGTGAATTTTCGGTCACTGGTTGAGTCGGTACAGAAGCACTCAGAACAGTTGCTTGCTGCGACTTTTCTACCGCTGGTAGCAGGACAACAGCAGGTTGTAAAACATCCAAAACTTCCACCGCCGACTTGTAGCGGTCTTTGACATATTCCTGAATCAACTTATCCAAAATCTGAGCTAAATCCTGCCCGATCTTGGTTCCTTTCGGCAAAGCCTCCCTCCACAGCCAGCGACCTTCGAGCGGGTCGTAAAGGTCATCGTGAATGTCCCCGTAGATATCGAGATAAGGCATCACAGAAGTCAGCAAGCGAATGCAAGTCACCCCCAAACTGTAAAGGTCGCTAGCAGGAACAGCCCTACCGTGGCGCTGTTCTAGCGCCGCATAACCGGGAGTTCCCAACTTAGTCCCCGTTTTGGTGGGAGCCTCAGCTACTACCTGTTTGGAAACCCCAAAATCTATCAGTACCAACTTGCGATCGCGATTGCGGCGGATCACGTTCTCAGGCTTAATATCGCGGTGAATTACATTCCGCTCGTGAACAAAATTCAGCAAAGGCAACAAATCTAACAGCAGTTCCCTGGTTTTTAATTCGCTATAAGCACCGTACTTTTCTAACTCATCCTTTAAATTATTGCCATCAATAAACTCTTGCACTAAATACAAGCGTCCATCTTCCTCAAAATAAGAAATTAGCTGAGGAATTTGCGGGTGTTTCAGTTCGTAAAGCCGCCTTGCCTCTTGTTCAAACAGTCTGACATACTTTTTGAAATGACCGGGCTTGCGCTGAAACTCCTGGGGCGGCGACAACTGTTTTATAACGCACAGTTCCTCAAATTTTCCATGATTGACCGCTCTAAAAGTCCTGCCAAATCCACCATCGCGCAGCGGCTCAGTTGCTGCATACAGGTCTTTTAGTAGTAGCTTTGAACCACAATTAAGACAATACTTTGTGCCTGGTGGGTTCTGACGCTTTTCTCTTGGGCAATCGAGATTAAGGCAGTATGTCATATATTAAAAAAATGCGAACAAAATTATATTCAGGCTGTCATTTTATTCAAGAGTCCGATCGCGAGCTGGTTTTTGTTGAGCCGAGACCCCGAACCTTACTATAATGGCAGCCACCTTCGCGAACCCAGGGGCCCTCTCGCCTCGCGAGCCCCTGAGCAAGTATAACTCTCTTGAGGGTTTGACCTCAAACTCGAAGTCCAAATCTAACCTTAAACTGCGATCGGTGCAATACATTTGATTTAGCGGTCAAACAGCCAGCCGATCGAACAAAAAGAATAATTTATGACCGGCCCAGTTAGCTCTGCAACACCGAAAAAACACTCAGGATTCTGCCTGAGATATAATTTTATTACCCGAGAGAACCAAACTAACGCGAGCTGCTGCTGCCCTCAAGTACGCGCCAATCAGCTATCTGGAGCATGAATCGACCTTAATATTTGTCAAGTATAAAATTTTACCCTAGCGACCAAATGAACCATCCAAAACTGCGTACAAACTGGAGTTAAAATAAATACTAGCAAGCTAGGGGCGAGCAACCAGAGCGCAGCGATAAAATTAGCCAGTTTTGCCTGTTGCCGATAGCAGCTATTAGCATTTACATTTATTGCGTTCGGTATACTTAATTAGGAACTGCCAGTGACACCAAAACTACAGCCATCTAAAACTTCCCCCACCCGCAAAGAATCAGTCAAAGTCCAATGGTTCGAGCGGTTCGTGGCACTGGTCGCCCTCGGAAATTTAAGTCTAGTATTATTTGACATCAGTTACATCCCCTGGCGAGATTTCTACTTCCGGCAACTGCCAGCTATTACCAAAATATACGACCCGCTTAAAGGAATTAAACCCCACCGAGACACCCAGAAATATCTAGAAACCTTACAAGAATTAAAAAATCAAGTAGTGCAAACAGGCTTAGGCTCTCCCCAAGTAGCAGCCAAATTGCAGGAAATAAACAATGTGACCGCGAAAATGATCGACGAAGATCCTTTCCGAGTAGCATCCAAAAGCGGCACCTTAGAAAAAATTAAAGACAGGATGCGCGATCGCGTCCCGAATCCCCAAGACTCCGCCAAACAATCATTCCAAACATTCTGGAGCCCTGAGTATTTAAACAAACAAGGCTGGCAACCAGAAATTAAGTGGTTTGACACCAAAATCAAGCCGTTAATCGCCATCAACTATTACCGCACGATGGGAGAAAACGGCGAATTTATAGACAACTTCTGGCAAATCGACCTGCCGTTTATGGCCATATTCGCGATCGAATTTCTAGCCCGCACCTACTTCATCAGCCGCCGCCACCGCAGCGTCACTTGGCGATCGGCCATGCTCTGGCGGTGGTACGACATATTTCTGTTCCTCCCCGGATGGCGCTTGTTGCGACTATTGCCCGTGACAATTCGCATCCACCAAGCCAAAATGCCCGACCTTCAACCCATACGCACCCAAATCAGCCGGGGTTTCGTCGCCAACTTCGCTCAAGAATTAACCGAAGTAGTAGTAATTCAACTCATCAACCAGATGCAAAAATCTATTACCACAGGCGAACTCGCCCGTCAACTATTTCAATCCCAAAAACAACGCTATCTAGACATCAACAATATCAATGAAATAGAAGCGATCGCCACCCGTCTAGTCCAAATCACCGTCTACAAAGTCCTGCCCCAACTCCAGCCAGACCTAGAAGCCCTGCTCCGCTACAATATAGAATTATTTCTCAAACAATCCCCTGTATATCAAGGATGGAAGCAAGTACCCGGACTGGGAAACCTGCCCGCACAACTAGGACAGCAATTAGTTGCAGAACTCTCCAAATTAGTCACCCTCGGCCCCCAAGATGCCTACGAAGCCTTTAAAATCGCCAGCGAAGACCCCGTAGGTAACAAACTCTCCAGCCAGCTAGTCCAACATTTCGGGCAAGCTTTAGGAACCGAACTGCAACAGCAGCAAACTTGGCAAGAAATACAACTGCTGCTGTGCGACTTCCTAGAAGAGTTCAAAATCAACTACATCCAGCGGTTGAGCGAAGAAGACTTCGAGAAAATTTTAGAACAAGCTAAACAACTGCAAGGCATAGCCCCCCATTAAGCTAACGGATGTTGGGGCAAGAAGTCATTTGTCATTTGTCATTTGTCATTTGTCATGAGCCAGATAGAATCTTTTTGCCACTCTCGCCTCTCCCCCTCTCTATCCCTCTCTATCCCTCTCGCCTCTCGCTCTCCCCTCTCCCCCTGTGGCACACTCCGCTAGCGCGATCGGTTTGTCACAGGGCGGGCGATCGAGCTAAACTGAGAACTGAGGTCAACTTCGATCGGAAGTAGCCCTGAAACTTCTTGGAAGAAACTGTTTCACCTAGGAGTGGGTCAAGCCCACTTTTTTTGTTGCATAAGTTGCAGCCAAACAGCTTGGGGCATCACACCCGCAAGTAGAAGACAAACAGCCGCGGGCGACGCCACCAAGTCATCCGCCGGCTAGAAAGCAGAAACTAGAAGGTAGAATTTAAACCCCACAAGCTCATCCTCGGGCTTGAAAATCTGACCTCTTTTTCTCCATTCCACAAATCAATTTGAGGGTTTATACCCTCATATCTTGGGGTCAAAAACCAGGTCAGTCGATTTTCCATTTTCGATTTGAGATTTACTCCACAGATGAATCTGGGAGCAGGAACTTTAGTCTAAAATTTTGGGCTGCTCACTCCTGGCGTCGGGGGGTTGTCTCCGTTGTTTGGCGGGGTCAAAGCAAAGCAATCTCAACACCTGATTTTTCCTGACCCATGTCCGAGTTCAGGAGTGTTAACTTAAGTATTCGATATGACTCACCCCCTAATCCCACAAATCATTGACTTAGCTACCCCCGTTGCGGAAACACTGGGATTGGAAGTAGTGGGAGCAGTGTTTCACACCAACCAAAATCCTCCCGTCTTGCGGGTAGACATCCGCAACCTCCAGCAAGACACCGGTTTAGCTGACTGCGAGCGGATGAGCACAGCCCTGGAAGCCGAGTTAGACGCATCCGAAATCATCCCCGACGCCTACGTGCTAGAGATTTCCAGTCCCGGAATATCCCGATTGCTTAGCAGCGATCGAGAATTCATTACTTTTAAAGGTTTCCCCGTCACAGTCAAAGCCACCGAACCCGACTCGCGAATCAAAGAGTGGAAAGGACTACTTGTGGGCAGGGATGAAACAACGGTTTATCTCAATCAAAAAGGGCGATCGATTAAAATTTCCCGCCCTCTGATTGTCAAAGTTGAACTAGACGAAGGTAAGGAGTAGTTAAGGGAAATTTTTAATTGTGAGTTGAGAGTTGTAGGGGTGGTGCCCATGTCCGGCCGAGAGATTTGAGTTTTGAGATTGCCTCGCAGTAAGCTGAAAATGCTTCGCTGCGAGTTAATTTTTAAGGCTCACATCTTTAGCTGCGGGGTTTAATTGGAACAACCAATAAAGTGTTACAGCAGCCAGCTTCCCTAATTCTATCTTTGTAACTCATCAATCATCAGCCACCACTTTTTCTCAAAAATTACCGATTACCAATTACGTATTGTCAAAGCAAAAAAGGAGTGTTTTATATGTCAATGGTTCCCCTGCCCGGACTAAAAGAAATGGTCGAAGGTATTAGCAAAGAGCGAAATTTACCCAAACACGCCGTCCAAGCAGCCTTGCGAGAAGCCCTGCTCAAAGGATACGAACGCTACCGTCGCACCCAAAAACTAGACCATTTCAGCGAAGAATACTTCGACAATTTTGATGTAGAACTCGACGCAGAACAAGAAGGTTTTCGCGTTTTGGCAAACAAAACTATTGTCGAAGAAGTCACAAACCCCGATCACGAAATATCGCTTTCGGAAGTGCAAGAAGTAGCCACGGAAGCTCAACCTGGGAGCATCGTGCTCGTAGATGTAACGCCAAATCAAAAAGAATTTGGTCGCATGGCTGCGATCCAAACAAAACAAGTCCTAGCTCAAAAACTGCGCGACCAACAGCGCAAAATGATTCAAGAAGAGTTCAAAGATTTAGAAGAAACTGTGCTTCAGGCAAGAGTGCTCAGGTTTGAAAGGCAGTCGGTGATTTTAGCAGTTACTAGCAGCTTCGGTCAGCCCGAAGTAGATGCCGAACTCCCCAAGCGCGAACAGTTGCCTAACGACAATTATCGTGCCAACGCTACATTCAAGGTTTATCTCAAAAAAGTAGGCGAAGGCTCTACTAGAGGGCCGCAGTTACTTGTTTCTAGAGCAGATGCAGGTTTGGTGGTGTACCTGTTTGCTAACGAAGTACCAGAAATAGAAGACGGGGTGGTGAGGATTGTCGCCGTAGCTAGGGAGGCAAATCCGCCCTCCCGCCACGTCGGCCCCCGGACTAAAATAGCAGTTGATACTCTCGATCGCGACGTAGACCCCGTAGGAGCCTGCATCGGAGCGCGGGGATCGCGGATTCAGGTAGTAGTTAACGAATTGCGCGGCGAAAAAATAGACGTGATCCGCTGGTCACCAGACCCTGCAACCTATATTGCTAACGCTCTGAGTCCTGCTAGAGTAGACGAAGTGCGTTTGGTGGCCCCAGAAGGCAGGCGCGCTCACATCCTAGTCGCGGAAGACCAACTGAGTCTTGCCATTGGTAAAGAAGGTCAGAACGTCCGCCTCGCAGCCCGCCTGACCGGTTGGAAAATCGATATCAAAGATATTGCTAAGTACGATCGCGACGCCGAAGACAGTAAACTGGCAGCAGAAGCAACCAGGCTCGAAGAACTAGGAGGCGATGACGGCTACGCAGACGAAGCATTCGGCTACGATGGCGACGAGGAAATCGCAGAAGACGATCCCAAAGAGGAGGCCGCCGCCGACGAAACCGAAGCCCCAGTCTAGAAATTAGTCTAGAAACTGGGACATTGACAAAATTTTCTTGAGTGGAAGACAAGGAGGACTTGTCTCCCCTCGCACCCTCCCCCCTACTGTCCCTATCACTCCGATGAAACCGAACTACCGGTGCTGTGCAAGTTGTCGAAAAATAGCTCCTAAGGAAGCTTTTTGGCGAGTAGTCAGGGTCTATCCTTCTCATCAGGTACAATTAGATCGTGGTCTCGGTCGTTCCGTTTACCTCTGTCGGGAGAGTCAATGCCTCAAAGCAGCTCAGAAAAAAAATCGACTTGGGCGATCGCTCAAAGCACCTGTGTCTGACGAACTCTACCAAACACTTTGGCAGCGTTTAGCCACATCTGACTGTACATCTGACTCGGGATCGATCGGACACCAAACCGACAAGAGTTCGGTCTCAACTGTATAAACCCTCGCGGGCACCCCTACCAGTAATTATTGGTAGCGCCAGCTCTCAAACCCCGATCCGATCAGCCCACCAGTCTGGAAAGATTTGTGTCAGATTAGATAAGGGTAGGGTACTAGCAGAGGTATCCTCAAGGTGGAAAGACAAACTTTAAAGGTTGAGAAAGTGGCAGTTGCCAAAATTCAGACTAGAGAGTTGTCCGGCTCCCAAACAAACTTGAGAATTCTGCAACCGCAGACTTCAGCGAAAAGTTGTATCTTTTAGATAAAATTGCTGAGCGAGTACCAAAACCCCGATTCCTGACACTGAATCAATCACAGCGAATGATGTCGTCATTAGAACAAAAAATCAAAATGTAAAAACTGGTTGGCACAAAAGAGGGCAGAGTGGATGAACAACGGCAAAGTAAGAATTTACGAATTATCACGGGAACTAAATTTGGATAATAAAGACATCTTGGCAGTTTGCGAGCGGCTCAATATTTCAGTCAAGAGCCACAGCAGCACAATTACAGAATCAGAAGCAGAACGCATTCGCAAAACAGCGGAAAAATACGTAGCCAGCCACTCTTCCCCCGGCAAGCCAGCTCCCCCTGAAAGAGCAGCAGCGCCATCGAGAGAATCTGGCCCTCACCCTAACGACCAACAAAAAAAGCAGCAAATTTTAGAAATACGCAGTCCAAAAGTACGGCCGGCTGGTGCCTCCTCTGGGGCAGCGGGCAGCGAGGAAAACAAAAACCAGCCAGGGGCAACCGTGGCAACTCCTCCCAAATCGCCCGCAACTCAACAACTCCAGCCTCCAGCTAAACCGAATATCAATCGACCTGTACTGTCAAAGCCAACTGTCGCTGGCTCTGGGGCAGCCCCAGAAACAGTGTCGGAAAAAGTCTCGGAAACTGTAGGTGCGATCGCCCCAGCGGAAACAACCGCCGAGGCTCAAGCACCTGCGGCACCCTCGGCACCTGCGGCACCCTCGGCACCCTCGGAAAAGGCTCCGGAACGCACCCAACGCCCGCAGCCAGCACCTCCGGGCCCGTCGGCAAAACTCACGTCGCCTCCAGTTAGACCAGCATCCGAGTCGGCTAACCGCAACCCACAAACTCAGGGAAACAAACCGGTACTGAAACTAGCCAGAACCGAGCAAGAGCAATCAGAACAAACAGAAACTCAGGAAGCGCCGGCCAAACCGAGCCGCCCCAGCAGACCCGCACCGGGAGGTACGGAAGCTCGCGACGCGCAAAGACCGCGCCGGGAAGGCGCTGGCGGCCCAGTAAAAACAGCACTTGCCGATCGACCCCAGCAGGGCCCGCGCCGGAGCCTTGCTCCCGCAACATCAGCCGCCGGGCTGCGTAGTCGGGGTGGCGACACCGCATCCACCGGAGACGACGCAGACGAGGACGGAGACGATACGCCTTTGCTGGATACTCTTCTGCTTCCTAAGCCGACACTACCTCGTCCAGCCAAAAAGACCCAGGTCATTTGGGAAGAAGATGATGACGAAAACTCAGATGCTGCTAAAGCTGCCAAAAAGGTCAAGCAGGCACGTTCTCGCCTCAAACCAATTGACGAGGATGACGATGACTTAGAAAACGGCTTGGATCTGCCAGCACCAGTGACGGTAAGCCTATCTCTAGCTCGCCCTGCGAAAGCGAAGACACAAGCACCACCAAAGTCAACACCAACTCCGGGCGCACCTGGAAGCAGTGGCAAAAATAAGAGACCGGGCCCTTCTCACGATAAAAGTTCTTCTAGTTCTTCAGGCGGACGTGGCAACCGGGGCAAAACAGCGGAAGCTAAGGTAGAACGTCCTGAAAAGCTGCTGCTGAGCAGACCGATGACAGTTCAAGAATTAGCAGTTACTTTGGCGGTTCCCGAAACCGAAATTATTAAACGGTTGTTCTCTAAAGGTATTGCGGTCAACATTACCGAAACCCTGGACATTCCAGCGGTGAGAATGGTAGCCGAAGAAATGGGCGTAGAGGTAGAAACCCCAGAAAAAGTAGCTCCAGCGATCAAAGTGATCGAGATGCTGGACGAAGCAGATATGGAATACCTCCAGCGCCGTCCGCCAGTGGTAACGATTATGGGCCACGTGGATCACGGCAAAACTACTTTGCTCGACTCGATCCGCAAAACCAAGGTCGCTCAAGGAGAAGCTGGGGGGATTACCCAGCATATCGGCGCTTACCACGTGGATGTGGTACACGAAGGCAAGAGCCAGCAGGTGGTATTTTTGGATACGCCTGGTCACGAAGCCTTCACAGCAATGCGGGCTCGGGGAACGCGGGTTACGGACATCGCCATCTTGGTGGTGGCGGCGGACGACGGCGTGCGACCTCAGACAATTGAAGCTATCAGTCACGCGAAAGCGGCGAAAGTGCCAATTGTCGTGGCTATTAATAAAGTTGACAAGGAGGGTGCTCAGCCGGAACGGGTGAAGCAAGAACTCACTGAGTACGGCTTGGTTGCAGATGACTGGGGCGGCGATATCACGATGGTTCCCGTCAGCGCTATCAGAGGCGAAAACCTGGATACGCTGTTGGAAATGATTCTGACAGTCGCGGAAATGGAAGACCTCAACGCTAACCCGAACCGACCTGCTAAGGGTACTGTGATTGAAGCTCACCTCGACAAGGCAAGAGGCCCTGTAGCAACTCTGTTGGTGCAAAACGGTACTCTGCGAGTGGGCGATATTGTGGTCGCAGGCTCGGCTCTGGGTAAGGTGCGGGCAATGATCGACGATCGCGGCGATCGCGTAGAGCAAGCAACTCCATCCTTCGCGGTGGAAGTGCTCGGCTTGCGGGAAGTTCCTCGCGCCGGAGATGAGTTTGATGTCTTCGCAAACGAAAAAGAAGCAGCGGCGATCGCCGATGGAAGAGCTACATCTCAACGAGATTCCCGTCTGCTGCAAGGCGGTCGGATCAGCCTCAGTGGCTTCTCTCAACAAGCTAAGGAAGGCGTTCTTAAGGAACTCAACTTGATCTTGAAGGCAGATGTCCAAGGCTCCCTCGAAGCAATTGTCGGCGCTCTAACTCAACTTCCTCAAAAAGAAGTTCAACTCCGACTGCTGCTATCTGCTCCAGGGGAAATCACAGAAACGGATATTGACCTGGCTGCAGCAAGTAATGCTGTGATTATCGGGTTCAATACTACTCTCGCCAGCGGCGCTCGCCAAGCGGCCGACCAAGCGGGCGTAGACGTGCGGGAATACAGCATTATCTACAATCTCTTGGATGATATTCAAGGGGCGATGGAAGGTCTGCTGGAACCCGAACTGGTGGAAGAACCTCTGGGTCAGGTGGAAGTGCGTGCTGTCTTCGCGATCGGTCGTGGGGCTGTCGCTGGATGTATGGTACTCTCTGGCAAAGTCATCCGTAACTGTAAGGTGCGGGTGCGCCGGGGTAACAATGTAGTTTACGAAGGTGTCCTCGACTCCCTCAAACGGATGAAGGAAGATGCCAAGGAAGTCAATACTGGCTTTGAATGCGGTATTTCCTTGAGCGGGTTTAGCGACTGGGCGGATGGCGATATTATTGAAGCCTACCGTATGGTTACTAAGCGTCGCACGTTATCTCAATAGTTTTGAGTTGTGAGTGTTGAGTTGGAAGAGAATTTTTGAGTGGCAGGTAACTAAAATGCCGATCGCCCGACACTATTCTCTTCACTCAATACTCCGACATTTGGCAGGAAAGCAGTTGACAGTTGACAGTTGACAGTTGATAGTTGACAGTTGACAGTTGACAGTTGACAGTTGACAGTTGACAGGAAAGCAGTTGACAGTTGACAGTTGACAGGAAAGCAGTTGACAGTTGACAGGAAAGCAGAATGAACTTCCTAATCGTCTTTACCTTTGCTTAAAATTTAAAATTTGCTCGCTCCAATAAGAATTACCGAAAGAAACCCAATTTTCTGCTCGTAAGTCTTTGGTTTTACAGCTAAATATTTACTCCTCGCATCCGGTTTATGGGTCAAGAGTGCATCCAAAAATCTCAATATTCAAAATTCAAAACTCCTAATTCAAAACTAATCATTAATTAAAGTGCGTTCTTTTTGGTCAGAGCCTTTCTTGTGGATTCACCTTTCTGGAGCGGCTGCATTGCCGATTTTCCTCGGATTGTGCTTGCTGGGACTCGCTGTGGGTTCTCCCATGCTCCCTGTCTGGTTAGAAGTGTTTTTAGTGGCTGTAGCAGGTATTGCTCCTGTGCTGTGGATGCAGTGGTTCCGCCCTTTTTACATTTTTAGTATTTTAGTTGTGGCGCTGAAACCGCAGAATTTAACTTCTGTGCAGCAGCAGATTATGAGTCGGTTTAAAACTAAATTAAATCAAGGAATCGCTCTTTTTATTCCTGTTTTGTTGGCAGTAATTTTGTGGCAGCTATATCGATTTGCTCCTCTCGCTGCTGGGGTGGCTCCGTTTCCTCCTTCTTGGCGGTGGGCTGGATTGTTGTTGGCAACTTCTGCTTTTTTAGCTAGTAATTTGTTTTTGCAGGTGTCTGCTAGTGTCGTGGCTGTTTTGCTAACGCCGGAATCGGAATTTGCAGCTACCAAGCCTTATGCTTTAGACAAAATTCGGCATGATTTTACGATCGCACCTTGGCTAGTCGATCGACTTTTGCCAGCTTTCGCAGCCGAGAAGACAACTGCTGCGGAGCCTGCATCGGTGGAGTCAATTAACCCTGCATTCCCGATGGAGAATTCGTCAGCCACGAGTATTGTCAGCCCAGAACCTGCTGACACCAACGGTGCTACACCCCTACCCGAGCAGTCGGTGGAAAAGTGAAATAAAAAATTAAAAGTTAGATAATTGTAGTTTAAGCTACTTTAGTTTGAACATATGTATGCAATAAAAAAATCGGTAATGCTTCTGGTCTGATTGAGATTATTAATAGTCTTAATATTTAATTTTAAATCCCAGGTTCTCGATATTTATATTGGCTATTTGGAAAGAAGAATCTATAATAGAAAGTGTCAAGGTAAGCTTTCAATCCTTACAGGGGATTAAAACAGAGGTATAAAAATATGGCGAATTATCTACCGATCGCACAAGAACCTCAAGCGGCAGAGCCAATCGAGCTGTGCGAAGATTCTGAAATCTGGGACAGTCTCAAATCGGCGATCGGCGCAAGTTCAGGATTTCAACGCTGGCAGCTCGAACTCAATTTTGAGAATCAGCAGCAAAATGCCACCATAGATCAGCAGGTGCGCTCCTATCTGCGCGAAACGTTAGAAACTTTGGCTTACTGAGCGCCCTCAAACCAAATATTGTCACGGTTTGTGAATTTTACAGCCCAATTCTGCTGGCATCCCCTCCAATATGCTAAGTGAGTGGCGAAAGTGAGTGCAGAGCGCAACTTCCTACATCAAATTGCAGGGGACAGTATTTCTACTTATTAAATAGCAATTAATTCCCGCATCCTACCCGCAACAGACACTCAGAAAAATTAACTCAAAATCAGCTCCAAATCCCCAATACAAAGCGAATCAACCGCGAGATATTGACGCGTCTGCGGTCTAAACTCTATATAATAGGATAGATGCAAAATAAAATTAACAGTGCTGGAGTGGCGGTAGATCGAACTGTCCAAATCCACCTGATTGCAAATGTTTTGCACTGTATGTCTTAATTTAATACTATACAACCAGAGCTTAGGAAGATGCGTTTAGTCATAGTTCAGTATGCGGGCGATTACGCCGAAGCTTTCGAGCGCTTAGCTGGAGGCGGAAGCGAAAACTACTACGCTCAAAAATATTCTGTTGATGCCGTTACCGAGATGGCAAAACGATCGGAGTCAGTAACGGTTATTTGCTGCATAGCGCCAAAATTTGAAAATAAGGTTCTAGAAAACGGCGTGCGGGCGATATCTTGCGGATTCAATGACAAAATAGATTCCCAAAAATTGATCGAGTTAATTGCCGAGCAAAATCCGACTCATTTAGTGATGCGGACAATTATTCCAGATGTTTTTAAGTGGGCAATCAAACGTAAAATTAGAACCCTCGCTGTATTTGCAGAATCTATTGGTAACGCTACTTGGCGCAATAAATTTAACAACTACTTTCTCGCTAAGTTGTTGAATAACAAGCAAATAGAATGGGTGGGAACTTACGGAATTACTTCATCTTTATTGTTTAAAAACATTGGAGTCAACCCGGATAAAATAATTCCTTGGGACTTTCTTTTAGATAGCGATCCCGGTTCTCTGGCACCGAAACAAATACATCCAAATGTCAAGAATTTGAAATTATTTTATGCTGGTTTGTTAGTAGAAAGTAAGGGAGTTGGCGATATCTTAGAGGCAGTAGCAAAATTAAAAGAGCGCCATATATCAGTTGAGTTAAAAATGGCAGGAAAAGGAGAAGAAAAGTTTTTTGCGCGCCGAGTAGAAGAGTTACAAATTAAAGATTCTGTACAATTTCTGGGAATGGTGCCAACTCAGACTTTAGAACCTTTAATGAGAGAATCCGATCTCGTTTTAGTTACTAGCAGGCACGAATATCCCGAAGGATTTCCCCTCACTATTCAGCACGCTTTGCGTACTAGAACACCGATAGTAGCTTCGGATCACCCGATGTTTAAAACCCACTTGAAGCACGGCGTTAACTCCATGATTTTTGAGGCTGGGAACTCTCTGGCTTTAGCAGAATGTATGGAAAAATTAATCGATGACACAGCGCTTTACCACAATATTTCTGTGGCTTCTCACTCAACCTGGCATCAGTTGCGCCTGCCTGTCAAATGGGCCCAATTGATCGATCGCTGGCTGGATGATACCCCTGAAAGCAAACAGTGGTTGTTTGAACAACGGCTGGCTTCTGAATACTACAATCCAAAATCTCGCCCATAACTAAGACAACCCTTCGCGGGTGCAGGCAGAAAATGCCTGGGATGTGTTTGGACGAGGCTGAATTCATCACGTTGCACAGGCGATGTGAAATTGATTAAAATAACCCCTAACTGCTGGCCGCGAGCGAATCAGTTAGGGGTTATTTTAATGTTGATACCAGTTTATAAACAGGATGCAACTGTAGAGAATATCTAAACGATTATCCAGTAAGTCATTCCCAATTCTTTAATCTTCAATGCGAAAACAGAAAATGGGATGACTTGATGGAAAACTTTAGCCTGCGGTTGCTAAAACAGGATTTTTAGCTTTGCCGATCGCCAAACACTTTGTAACACCAGCAATTACATCTTCCACATCTGCATCGGTTAATTTTGCCGAAATTGGCAAACTAATTGTGTGCATTCCGATGTAGCGAGCATTCGGATAGTCTTCGGGCTGCCATCCAAACATTTCTTGGTACACAGGATGTTCGGCCAGACTCATGTAATGTACGCCCACACCGATATTTTCAGCATTGATAGCGTTGAGAAACTCATCGCGGCTGATGCCTGTTTTGGCTTCATCTACCAGAATGGTGTACAGGTGATAACCGTGAATTGTATCAGGTTCGGGGTTGGCGGGCAAAGTAATCGGGAGATCCGCAAAGGCTTCGTTGTAGCGCTGCCAAATTTGCTCCCGGCGCTGCCAATAGGGGGCGACTTGTTTGAGTTGATGAATGCCGATCGCAGCTTGCAGATCCATCATATTGTATTTAAAACCGACTTCCACGACTTGATAGTGCTTGTAGCCCGAGTCACCGAAGCGCTTCCAAGCATCTTTGCTCATACCGTGGAGCGCTAAAATTTTGAGCCTGTCAGCGTCTGCTTGAGCGCGAGCCAGAATCATGCCTCCTTCACCTGTAGTGATGTTTTTGGTGACATAAAAGCTGAAGCATCCGAAGTCGCCAAATGTGCCTGCTTTCTTTCCCTTGTACTCGGTTTCGATCGCGTGAGCGCAGTCTTCAATTAACTTCAAATTGTGACGGCTAGCCATCGAACACAGCGCATCCATATCGCAGGGACGGCCCGCAAAGTGAACCGGTAAAATTGCTTTAGTTTTGGAAGTTATTTTAGCTTCCACTTGAGCCGGATCAATATTCATTGTTACCGGATCGACATCTGCCAGTACCGGTGTTGCTCCGGCGTGGACGATCGCATTAACTGTAGCGCAAAAAGTCATCGGAGTAGTAATGACTTCATCTCCTGGTTTTAACGAAGCAGCGAGGATGCTCAAGTGCAGTGCCGCCGTACAGGAATTAACTGCTATCGCATACTCGGAACCCTTATAAGCTTTGAAGTCATTCTCAAAAGTCATGACTTTCGGGCCTGTACCCAACCAACCTGTTTTCATGGTTGACACCACTTCTTGAATTTCAGCATCTTCGATCGCCGGAGCGCCGAACACCAAGAAACGGTCTTTTGAACGAGTAGGATTGTTGTTCATGTTGCTAGTGTTACCCAGTTAATAGAGTCGAGCGAGTGAAAGTGTACTACCCTGACCAGTATGATTTTATGTCAACGATTTGAGGTGCTGTTCATTAATCCAGTCTCTCGGCGCTTGTGTTTTCAACTTTTGAAAGTCAAGAGTTTTGGGGAATACGTTGTAAAGGGCATCTGTCTTAGCACGAGCTTACTAATGACGGGCCGTTTTTGGGCAATTGCCCGACTCTGACAGCGTTTCTCTATCTTAAGACAGATAATCTGCATTGTCCACCCGATATTATTTCAGTTTATGGGCGATACAGAAACACTTACCCGCATTTTTTTAAGTTAAATACTTCGATCGGTAAAAATACGGATATTTTTTGATTTTTTTTGTCATACCTCGAATATTTATCCCGAGACTTCTGGGACAGCCAAGTTAAAATGCGGCAAATTTTTCACAAACAAAATCTGACTGGGCCGTCATTGATGCAGGTTGAGAAACATTCACACGGGCGATCGCACAAATCAACCATCCCCGACAAAATGCCCTACAATCTGGGCACGCGAATCTTGTTGAGAATGTCTTGCAGCCGTTCGGCAACGCCACCAAATTGTTCAGACAGAGCTACAAGTTTACCGTAAGCTTCAACTAAGCGATCGCCCTCAACATCAACCTCAGCAGCCGGATAATTCTTCATCGCTTCCAGCAGAGTAATCTCGTTATCATTAGTTGCAGATAGTACCAAAGCCTCGCGCAGCGCTTCTCGATTTGCTTGGACAGAAGGAGTGCGAATTACCTGACCCACCTCATCGAGAATGATTTCTCCCAGCTTGCTGTTGAGCGTTTCATTCACAAACCTTTGACTGACTTTCACCGGTCTGGTCAAACTCCTGCGAATTGCTTCCGGGTCTTTTTTAGCCTGGGACAGCAGCATTTCTAATCCGGGCGACATTTTCCCAGTTTGTGCAAAAATTTCTAATTCGCTGACGGGTAAAGTCACGCGGATCGCGCTGTATTTGAGCACCACCTTTTCGGCAGCCACCGCAGCACTGCTATAAAATACAATTCCCGCCGTTGCTGCCAAAAATAACGTCCACGGCCTTTTCAAGAATAACAAGTTCACAGTCAAGCCTCCCAACATCTGTTGTTTCTACTTAGACTTTGACACATTTGGTAACGTGCAGCTCCTAGCATAATGCCCTGCACCAGCTCTTCTATAAATGAAGGCTGGTGCAGGGCTTAAATTTATTTAATATGTTTAGGGTCTTTATGAAAGCTGACCCCAATTGAACGAACAGCAGGCAGTTTATGATTAGGGTCTTTAAATTTGCTGACCCCAGTTCAACCCACTTACTTATAATGACAGGGATCGATGGCAAACCAGGATTTCGTAATAATTTCTTTATAATTATAACTTTTCCTTGCCTGAGATATCTTTTTATGTAAATTTGTAAAGCTTTGTTACTTGGACTTCGGGGCTCGGGCTGCGGCGCGCTGCTCCAGGCGAAACAGGAACACCATCAGAGCGACGACTCCGACTTGGAGGGCAAAATTGGGCAAAGCAGAGCCAATTTCGCGGCCCGAGGCAATTTTAGCCAAGAAAACCACGCCGCCAATAAAACCCGAAGCACCGCAAGCTACGTAAACAAACTGTCGCAGAGGCCGGTAGGGAGCGGCCATTTCTGCGGTTAAACGCTCGTATTGTTGGCGGCTGAGGTTGCGTGGGTTTTTTGGGGTGGTGCGATCGTCCGAATTGGGAAATGGCATAAATTTAAGCAATCAGTAAATTAGGATAGGGCAAAAAAAATCGGGTTTCTGGGAAAAATCCTCGGGATCAGGCGGTACATACAGCCCAAAAACCTGGTTTTTGGTACTGTCGGCAAGTTGGGAGTACAACCAATATGTCACAACTGCCGAAATAAATCACCGCTGGAGCAAAAGCACCACAGTTTGCAAACAGCCGACAAAAACGCCCAAAATTCCACCTAAATTGACAATTCCCTGCAACTCGCTTTTGACAATTCCTTGAATTGCGAGCTCTAAATCTTCGGGAGAAGTGCCTTTGACTCGATCGACAATTACCTGGTCGATATTCAAAATCGGGATCGCCTGAGCTACAATACTTTCTAAATCGCGCTCCAGATACCGATCCAACACCAAAGCCAATTCTTTGCTGACAATTTCCAGGGAAGCACTCATCACCGATGAAGTTTGCAATCGATTCAGCAGCAACCGCGAAATATTTTCCCAGTCAATAGATTTGCTCAAGCCCTCAAGTACCTCTGTACCGCGCTGTTGAACGTAGGTGCGAACGCTGTCGCGCATGGTTTTTCGCAACTGTCTCACCGTCGAAACCGGTAAGTTTTGCATCGACAAGTTTTGCAGCCATTCTTGAAGGCGCCCGCGTATTCCCAAAGAAACAGTTAATTCTGCTAACCGCTGATTTGTGACTTGTCTGTCATCGAGACAAAAAGTCCGCAGCCGAGTTAAAGTGTTACGCAAACCAAACAAATTTGCTACTACCCAATACGTGCCGCTGGTTTTTTCTCGAAACCCTTCATCGATAATCGAAATATTGCGATCGGTCAAAAAGTCAATCAGAGCCTGTCGCAGCACTTCCGGCGGTATTACTATCTGCAACAGCCAATCAGCCAACTGACCAGCCTGAGCTTCTGTTAACTGAATTTCCAGCAAAACTTGGTCAAAAATTTGATTGAGCTGAGCTTCTAAAAAATCTTCCCGGCGCGCCAAAACTTTGAGAATTCGCGGCACCGATTCCCCCAGCAAATCTCGCAGAATATTAGCCAGAATTTTAGCAGTTTTTTGCTCTGTGTCTGCTTTTACCTGATCGAGCGCCAACTGCAACAGCCAGAGAATTACCGACTGCATCCGCTCGGTTTGGAGGAGGCGCCGCGCCAGATTTTGCAGTTCTTCAGGTGTCAGCAGCGAACCCATAATTGTGTCGGAAATGCGCTTGGCCAAGCGCTCTTGGTTCCGGGGGATCAAGCCGGGAGTGAAAGGCAACTGCCGCCCTTTGATATAAATGGCTCGATAGGGGCGGAACAGCATTTTGATAGCTATATCGTTAGTGAAATAGCCAATAATTCCTCCCACTACAGGCGGGGCTAACAACAGCCAAATGTCAGACGGGTTCATCAATAATTGGGGAATTGGGAATTGGGAATTGGGCATGGGGCAAACAGGCCAAACAGGGTATTGGCCAAACAGGCCAAACAGGGTAATTGGGTAATGGGTAATAGTTAGTGGTTACTTGTTAGTGATTTTTCTAATAACCAATGCCCAATGCCCAATGCCCAATGCCCAATGCCCAATGCCCAATGACTAATGACTAATGACCAATACTCCCATCATAGCTCCAGCAATGGGATAGTGGGTGGCGGTGGCAAATCCGGCTTGGTGGGCGATCGCGACTTGCTCTTTGCCGATCGGGAATTTTTCTAAACTAGGATTAATGTAGGCATATTCTTGAGTCATGCCAAATTGCTGAGCCACGGGAACGACAAGAGTATCTAGATAAAACTCTTGAAAGCTCCGCATCAGGGAATTGCTGGGGCGGTGGAGGTCGAGAATAGCGGCTGTTGCGCCCGGTTTGAGTACGCGGTGCACTTCCTGAAGACTGCGGGGGATGTCCGTCACGTTGCGTAAACCGTAACCCATGGTGGCGCAGTCGAAGTAATTATCGGCAAAAGGCAAGTTTAGGGCGTCAGCTTCTACCCAAGAAATCGAACTAGAAGGGGTGAGAAAAGGTCGATCGCGCTTAGCTGCAACCGCCAATTGTTCGGCGGAAAAATCCACTCCAAATACGCAACCGGTAGGCCCTGCTTGTTTTGCCAGCAACAATGCTATATCCCCACTGCCGCAACACAAATCTAAGCAAGTATTTCCGGGGGCGGCACCGCTCCATTTCACTGCCATTTGCTTCCAAATCCGGTGCTGCCCCAAGCTCAACCAGTCATTCATTTGGTTGTAAACTGGTGCAATTCGATTAAATATAGTTTTAATTTGTTCTGAGTTATTAGTCATTAGTAATTAGTCATTAGTAATTGGTCAGTTGTCATTGGTCAGTTGTCATTGGTCAGTTGTCAGTTGTCAGTTGTCAGTTGTCATTGGCGAACAATAATTAATTCGTCCATTCATGTCATGCTGTCGCCAGCCATTAATGCTGTCTTATTTATTATCTATGGGTTATCTTTTGTCTTGAATCATGGGTTTGCTATCATTTTCGACTCTCGACAGAGAGCCGACTGATGACTGATGACGGCAGGACTGATGACGGCAGGACCGATGACTAATGACTAATGACTAATGACTAATGACTAATGACTAATCACCCTTGAAAACTCGTCAATACCAGAGCCACTTGTTGAGCGGCGAGGTGAACTGTTGTTAGTTCGTCGGGCCGCAGGGAGCAAGGTTGGTTCCACTGGATGGACATCAGGGCGAGCGATCGACCGTTGTGAATTACCGGCACGGTTAGGTGAGCTTGAATGCCTGATTTTTGATAGTGTGGCAGGGTGGCGAGGGCTGTGTCGCCAGCAATATTCACAGCACCCTGAATAGTTTGAGATGCGATTGCTTCTCGCGCCAGAGGGTCATCCGCCAGCCAATTTTCCACAGTTTTGCCGCTGGTGTGACTGCCTTGGGCTGGCATTAAAATATTTTCTTGCACAATTTGCAAAATGCAAGCGTCGGCCAAAAAATTATCGCTCACAGCAGTAGCAATTGGCTCTAAACTTGCTTCTGCACTCGGATAATCCACAGCCGTTTGCATGATGGTTGCTAACAGTTGTATTTGATTTTGGGCGCGGTGCAATTCCTCAGTCCGCTGCTTGAGAACTTCATAAGTCTCGGCAGCCTTTTGCACCACCATTTTCAATTCGTTAGGGTCCCAAGGCTTGGTGATATACTTGTAAACTTGTCCGGAGTTAATGGCATCCACCAAGTCTTCAATATCCGTAAAACCAGTCAAAATAATTCTGACCGTATTCGGGAATTGCGGGACGGTTTTGCTGAGAAACTCGGTTCCCTTCATTTCCGGCATTCGCTGGTCGGAAATGATGACGGCGACCTCGCCCTCGATGCCGAGGACTTCCAAGGCACGAATCCCGCTCTCAGCTTTGAGCACGTTAAAATCTCGTCGGAAAGTGCGGTAGAGTAAATCCAGATTGTCTGGTTCATCGTCTACTACCAGCATTTTGGGTTTTTTTGGTCTGTGTAGGGTCATGAGCTGGCGTTTAATGTGATCGAGCTCTGGAATGGCATTATCCATAACAATACGATAAACTCCCCTTTGTAAGTTTAGGCGAGCAACTATTCTGTAACAATAATCTCATACTTCCCTTGCTATCGCTCTGTCGCGATACGAACCTTCGTAGTATCCAATTATACATAGATTAACGCTAGTTTTTGATTCAATTATGACTGATACACCGCAAGATTTTTCTCCTCCTGCACCTGCACCCTCGGCTAATGCTGTGGATGTCGAAAAGTTAATTCGATCGCTCCGCCGCAAAGAAGGCACTTGGGTAGAGTGGGGACAAGCCTGCACGGCGCTGCTGCAAGCAGGCTGCAATTCTCAGGAGATTTTTGAACAAACTGGTTTTGAGCCTATTCAGCAAAATCAGGTCAGCGTCGCAGCCCAAGTTTACACCAGCATGGTCAATGGTGGTGCTTCGGAGGAAGTTCGATCGCACTTCACGCGCAAAGGTAGTGATATTTTATACGAATTTCGCATACTCTCACAAACAGATCGTGCCGGTGCAGCAGCTTTGATGCTGGCCCACAATTTGGATGTTGACGACGCCCGCCAAGTTGCTAAAGCGATGAAAGAGTTTTCGCACTTCGGGAGTCTGCCGCAAGGATTCACAGACACTCCCGGGGATGCTGTAGCTTACCAGTGCTGGCAGTTGGCGAGACAGAAAAGCGATTTGCAAGAGCGATCGCGCTTAATTGCTCGCGGTTTAAAATTAGCTAGCAGCCAAACCGCTAGGGCGCAAATCGAGCAGTTGCTGGTCGATTTTACCGTAGTTCCGAGGCAGGAAGCTCCCCGCTTACCAGTTTATCGGCTCGATACCGAGGAACAACTACCTCGGATTGTCCCGGTTGTAGGCAAACTGCCGCTTTCTACGTCAGACTTGCTGGCAGTGCCTTTGCCGGAAGAAATCGGGCAGTTCCGCATGGTAAAATTTTCCGGAGCCGGAGCTTGGGTGGCGATTCCGGGATGGCAGGTAATTTTGAACGCCGCAGATCCGGTGGCGGTTTTGGAAATGAGCGATCGACTGCCGGTACCGCTGCAAGGTAAAGTCGAAGAAGTTTTGATTATTACCGATCGCGCCCAAAGACAGTGGGATGCTGACAGTTATTTCCTCGCCGATAACGCGGGAAATTTAGAATTGCACTGGTTTGAAACAGCACCACAGTTGTCAATTTTGGGGCGAGTTGTTTTGGTGATGCGTCCGAAGAAGATTGTGGACGAAGATTATACCAAAGATGGATGGCAAATTGATGATTAGACAGTTGACAGTTGACAGTTGACAGCTTGCGCTGAGCGACTTGCCCCGAGCGAAGTCGAGGGGAGTCGAAGAGTTGACAGTTGACAGTTGACAGCTTGCGCTGAGCGACTTGCCCCGAGCGAAGTCGAGGGGAGTCGAAGAGTTGACAGTTGACTGTTGACTGTTGACTGTTGACTGTTGTGATTAGTAGGGTGCGTCGCCATCGAAAATCCCTAAACAAAGATCGACAATCTCATGGCGACGCACCTTATACCATTTTTGATTGGCGATTTTCAATTGGAAATGACATCAAGTGCGATCGATCTAAAATTGGTTCGTAGTGCGTCCTGGCGTCCGCAGCCAAGCAAGCGGACGCCAGGACGCACTACGAACAGTTGTCAGTAGGCTACGACATCTAATGACAACTGTCAACTCTTCGACTCCCCTCGACTTCGCTCGGGGCAAGTCGCTCAGCGCAAGCTGTCAACTGTCAACTGTCATAGGCGGTTTCGGTTCTGAAATTTTCGGAACAGAATGCTGTTTCTTAAATCGAATAACACCGTAAGTCGCAGCCCCAATTACTAAGAAATAAGGACTATAAGCCAACAGCCAAATAGCTGAAGCAAACAAACCGAGAGTTAATTCGCTCACAGAATGAGTGGCTTTTCCCCAAGTTTCCTGCGCCCGCAAACCGAGAGAAGGTTCGGGATCTTGCTGGGCTGAGACTGCTGCTTCTAGGGTTAAGCTAATGGTAGAATAGGCTACTTGATTCCGCAAACTTTTTAACTGAGCGTCGATGCGCTCGATCGACTCCCGAATATTGCTCAACTGTTCAGAAGCCTTGAGCACGTCGCCCACAGAGCCGGAGCGATCCATAATTTTTAACACAACTTCCTCGGATTTGCGGAGGTTGCGTAGCCTCGCCTCGCTGTCAACTAATTGCTCGCTAACATCCTCAGCGGTAAGCCCTCGATTTTCCACACTTCCGAGTTTTGCTAAAGCATCTAAAGTAGTTTCTAACTTTTCTTGAGGGACGCGAATCTGCACCGTTGCAGTTTGGCGTACACTAGAATCAGGCGGCTTTTGGTTTTGGAAAGCCAAGATATCGCCTCGCTGTTTTTTGACAATATCGGTAACAGATTTAGTGCTGCTGTCAATTGATTTAACAACTAAACTGAGTTCGGCTTTTTTAATCAGTTGGGGAGCAGTTGCTGGACTTTCTGCGGCTGTTTTTTTTGCGGTGTCAGCAGCAACTTTTGCATCTGCATTTGCGGGTTTGCTTATAGGTGCGGGTGCAGATTGTGGAGCCGATGCGACTACTTGCTTTTCACTGCTGCGGGATGAAGCAAAACGGTTTGTGGAGCCAGCAGCGGCTGGATTTTCTCCGCTGGTGCTTCCCGGTGGTGGGGCTCCGCAGCTTGGTAACGCAATGGCGGAGGATAAAGTTAATAATGCTACCACCGCAAAGCGAATTTTGCTGTTGTTGGCTGGGTTTGGCTGGTGTGGCCCGAAATTGGTTTTGAGGTGAGTTTTCATTGGGGATTTTTCCTGTAAAAAGGTTTGGGTATTGGATTTTATGCTGGTTTTAATCTAAGCTCAGATAGATAAGGTTTGTTGAGCGGATACGGAAATTGAAACGGTAGAGGTTAATTTTTTTTTATTTTTAACCGCAGATGAACGCAGATAAACGCGGATGGAATCATGACTGATGAATTTGATCCTGATTTTAGTCGATCGACTGCCGAGATCGATCGCCCGAACAGCACTTTCTCCGAGTTAGAGCCGGCCGCCCTTTTGGCTGCTGCTTGCGGTAAAATTCGCGACAGCTTGCGTAAGGGCCAGCACGAGATGGCAGATTGGGCGGGCGGGCCCCTTGCGGTTTCGGCGGTTCCAGGGGCCGGGAAGTCTACGGGAATGGCTGCTGCGTCGGCAATTGCGATCGCCCGCAACCGACTGCACAACCGCCGCCAGTTAATTGTGGTGACGTTTACGCGATCGGCTGCTGCTAATATTAAAGCTAAAATTCGTCAAAGATTGGCAGAATTGTCTTTATCTCAAGGCGGTTTTGCTGTGCACACTTTGCACGGTTTAGCTTTAAATATTGCGATGCGCCATCCCGACTTATCGGGTTTAAATCTCGAAAATTCGACATTAGTCAATACCACTCAAAGTCATCGTTTAATTCGCACTTGTGTAGAACTTTGGATCGGAGAAAATCCGCGCCGATATCAAGTTTTGTTAGAAGGACAGCAATTTGATGGAGAAGAAACAGAGAGATTGCGCCGACAATCGGTTTTGCGGACAGAGATTTTGCCGCAGTTAGCTAAAACTGTGATTCACGAAGCAAAATCTTCGGGTTTATCGCCCGAAGAGTTGTTAGAAATGGGCAATATTGATTCTAGAGACGACTATGAAATTTTAGCCGTAGCTGGCGGTTTATATCAAAAATATCAGGCTTTGTTGAGAAGTCGGGAATTCATCGATTACGACGAAATGATTTTAGCAGCTTTGCGGGTGTTGGACAATCCGAAGGCTAGGGCGATCGAGCAAAAACAAGTATTTGCGGTTTTCGAGGACGAAGCCCAGGATTCTACACCTTTGCAGACTAAGCTTTTGAAAATATTAGCTAGCGAAACCGACAGTCCTAACTCACTGGAAAATTTTATCAGAGTTGGCGACCCAAATCAAGCAATTAACTCAACATTCACTCCCGCCGATCCGATTTATTTTCGGAAATTTTGCGAAGATTGCCAAATTGAAAATAAGTTAGCAACGATGGACGGTGCAGGCCGCAGCACCCAGGTAATAATCGATGCAGCTAACTTTATGTTGCAATGGGTAAATAGCTCAGAATTAGCAGGAACCGAACAGCCTTTTCGAGACCAAACAATTAAGCCAGTTCCTAGTGATGACCCACAGCAAAATGCTAATCCCGCTCCGATCGGGATTGGATTAGAATTGCATACTCCCCGCGATATTTACCATACAGTTGAGTTGATTGGTAAGCGGGTAATTGAGTTGGTAGAGGAATTTTTACCTGCGGATTTTGAATGGGAAAGTTACCAGCAAAATCAGGAATCTGGCGGTGAAGCCAGTGATGAAGACAATCGCGCCAAATTGCCATTAGAAAATCTCAAATCGATGGCAGTTTTGGTACGAGAAAACAAACAAGGCAAGTTTATCAAAGAAGTCCTGGAAAATCCGCGAAAACACGGATTGAGCTGTGATTTGCGGAAATACGGGATTAAAATTGAGGATGTGGGAGAACGCGACAGACATTCTCAAGTACCTTGGGAAATATTAACACTGCTGCAATTTCTCGATCGCCCGCACTCACCAGACTACCTAAAAGCAGCCTTAAAGATTTTGAGCGATCGACAACTCATCCCCAAACAAGACTACAATACCTTTGCAACCAGCCCCGAACAATTCCTGTATCCAGGCCCCCTAGACCCGCAGCAGTCAGAACCAGTTCGCAAATGCCGTTATTTTTGCTGCGGTTTGCTGCAAGCACGCTTAGAGTTACCGCCCTACCAAATCATCTCATTCTTAGCCTTAGCGCTGCAATACGACCAAACAGAATTAGCCACCGCCGACAAATTAGCAGAACGAGTAGCAATCCAAACCGCCGGTAACAATTCAATGAGTAATATTTTGTCAGTGCTCAGCGAAATAGTCAGTTCCGAAAGATTTGAACCCGTGGATGCAGACGACAAAATAGAAGAACGCTACACCAGCAAAGGTCAACTCACAATTATTACCATGCACAAAGCCAAAGGATTAGATTGGGATTGCGTATTTTTGCCATTTTTGCACGACCAAACCATCCCCGGAAGTTTGCGAGTTTTGCCACAAACTAGATTTCTCGGAGATTTCACCTTAGCCGAAGTAGCAAGAGCGCAAATTCGAGCGAGTTTGCACGAAAAATATCCATTACCAAATCTCGGCGAAGCCTGGGAACAAGCAGGTTATTTGAAAACAGCAGAAGAGTTTCGATTGCTGTATGTAGCCATGACAAGAGCAAAAAGCTTGCTGTGGATGGCCGCCGAGAAGAAAGGGCCTTTTACTTGGAACAAACCGGAGAATTTGCAAGAGCAAAAACCTTGTCCAGTAATGCCTGTTTTAAAACAGCAATTTCCGGGAAACGTGATATTGTAAAAATAGCGACGAGTTACTATAACCTATTTATAAAACTCCCCCTCACCTCTCTTCTCTTCTCTCTATCTTGTCTTCCTCCGCGCCCTCTGCGCCCTCTGCGGTTAAAAAAATCTTATTCTTAAATCAAATAGAATTGCACAAAAACTAACCATGACCAACCCAGAAATTCACACAACTAACGTCACAATTCCCAACAGAGATTTGCAAATCGCCGCTTACCTAGCCCAACCCGCCGGCGCAGGACAATTACCCGCAGTTATCGTGATTCAAGAAATCTTTGGCGTCAACCCACACATCCGCGAAGTTACTGACAGAATAGCAAAAGAAGGATATCTGGCGATCGCCCCAGCCATTTATCAACGTCAAGCCCCCGGCTTTGAAACCGGCTACACACCCGAATCCATCAAAATCGGCAGAGAATACAAAGAACAAACTACCGCATCCCAACTGCTGAGCGACATTCAAGCCACCATCAATTACCTCAAAACCTTACCATCCGTCCAACAGCAAGGTTTTGGCTGCATCGGTTTCTGCTTTGGCGGACACGTCGCCTACCTCGCCGCCACTTTGCCCGAAATCAAGGCTACAGCGTCGTTCTACGGCGCCGGTATCGCCACTCTCACCCCCGGAGGTGGAGCTCCCACGATCGATCGTACAGCCGACATTAAAGGCACTCTCTACGCCTTTTTCGGCACTCAAGATGCCAGCATTCCGTCAGAACAAGTTGACCAAATCGCCGCAGAATTGGAAAAACACATAATTCCTCACCAAATTTTCCGGTACAATGCCGATCATGGCTTCTTCTGCGACCATCGCGGCAGTTACAACGCTACCGCAGCAGCCGAATCGTGGGTGCAGGTGAAGCAGCTATTTCATCAAGAACTTCAACCAGCTTAGGGTGTGGAAGATGGGAAGATGGGGAGAGGGGGAGAGTGGGAGAGTGGGGGAACATCTTCCTTCTTCCTTCAACAACTGACAACTAACAACTGTCAACTGACAACTGACAACTGACAACTGATAACTGACAACTAAACTGACATGAATTCCAAATCTACAGGTTCTCAAAGCGCAAAAGCATCTTTTTCAATGGATGATTTTGCTAAAGCCCTCGAACAGCACAATTACGAGTTCCAGAAGGGACAAGTAGTGCGCGGCAAAGTGTTCGAGTACGATTCAAACGGCGCGTATGTTGATATCGGCGGCAAGTCTTCGGCTTTTTTGCCGATCGAAGAGGCTGCTTTGAGAATGGTAGCAGATTTGTCCGAAGTGGTTCCCCTAGACGAGGAACGAGAATTTTTAATTATCCGCGAACAAGATGCAGACGGCCAAGTTACTCTGTCTCTGAAACAGTTACAAATTCAGCAAGCTTGGGAAGATTTAGTTGCTTTGCAGGAAACTGGTAAAGTGCTTCAGGTGCGGGTTTCTGGGGCGAATAAGGGCGGCGTGACGGTGGATGTTGAGGGGATGCGCGGTTTTATTCCTCGATCGCACTTAGCCCAACGCGATAACATAGAATCGCTAATTGGTCAATCTTTAACCGTGAATTTCTTAGAAGTCGATCGCGAACGAGAAAAACTCGTACTTTCGCAACGGATGGCGACTCAATCTTCTGCCTTCAGTCAGTTGCAAATCGGTCAATTGGTAGAAGGAAAAGTCAGCAGCATCAAGCCTTTTGGCGTGTTTGTGGACTTGGAAGGAGTTAGCGGTTTGCTACACATTAAGCAAGTTAGCCAAAAATATATTGAGAACCTCGGACAAGTTTTTACCCCAGGCCAACCCCTGAAAGCCGTGGTGCTCGATCTAGATGAAAGTCGCGGGCGAATTTCGCTTTCTACTCGGGTACTCGAAAATTATCCAGGGGAAATGGTGGATAAAATGGCGGATGTCATGGATACCGCAGAAGAGCGATCGGAACGCGCTAGAAAGACTGTTTCTTAAGTCTCTATCTAATTTAGAACCCCGACTTATTAAAAAAGTCGGGGCTCTAACCGAGCGATGTTTGAGGTTTAATTAGGCTGAGTTATTACTCTGGCATCTTAGCTTGCGTGCCGCGCGCGCGACGCCAATAAAATTGGTTCGTAGTGCGGACTTCAGTCCGCAAAATGCTGCGGACTGAAGTCCGCACTACCAACATAAAACTTTAACTCCCAAATTGTCTTACTTTTTCCGTCAGCTATAGCGGTTTTCAAAAAAGTGAGGATAGCCCAATGCCCAATGCCCAATGCCCAATGCCCAATGCCCATATTACATTTTTACCCCATTAGCTACTACCCCAAATACTGGAAAATCCGCTATATTTAGTTGATATAAGGCTTTGTTTACCAACTCGCGATTAGTTTTTTCTATTTTTACTATCAGTACGGTACCATTAGTTTGAGAAGCTAGTAAATGACCGTCAGCTAAACCAATTAAAGCAGGCGTATCGTAAATTACTAAATCAAATAAGGTGAGGAATTGTTCCATTAAATAGTGCATCTTTCTGGAAGAAAGTAATTTAATTGGATCGGGGGGGATAGTACCAGCGGTAAGCACAAAAAGATGTTCGTCGTCTGGTACTTGCTGAATGACCTCATTTACACTTAAATCAGAAGTCAAAATATTACTTAAACCTCTAGCATTTGAGACGTTAAGGTATGCGTGCAGTTGAGGCGATCGCATATTAGCATCCACCAATAATACTCGTTTACCAACAGCCGAAGCAGTTTTAGCTAAATAAACTGCTACCGTGGACTTACCCTCACCTTTCACAGTCGAAGTAATGGTTAAAGAATTTATTGGCTCTTGGGCGCTTAATAACTGAATATTTGTGTATAAGTAGTGAAATGCCTCTGTCAAAGGGAAATTTTTGTCATTTGACACGATGATTCGTCTTAAGGTGGCGCTGTTAGTCGTTGAACTGACGCTAGTGAATTTAGCCGCAGCAATTGCGCCTCGACGAGATTTGATTTTCATTGCTTTGGCGATGGGTATTACACCCAACAGCGGACATTTCGTTGCCGATCTAATTTCTTCGGGAGTATGGAAAACAGTATGTAAAACTTCTACTAGAAAACCTACAGCAAGACCCAGCAAACTGCTAATCACGAACGCGATCGCTAAGTGCCGCTTGGTTGGTTTTGGTTTTACTACATTGGGAGCACCACTTTCGTCTCTGACTAACTCTGGTTTAGATAAAACTTTCCAAGAGTCATTAATTTGACCGCTGTCTAGCTGCAAAGTTTTTTGTTTCCCTAGGAACAGTTTAAGATTCTCGCGAGCTATGTCTAGTTGTAATTGTATGTCTTCATAGCGACGTTGAGCCTCCGGCATTAAAATTAGTTTGTCTTTCAGTAATTTTTGGTTGTTAGACAGCACCCGCTGGCGAGATTCCAACTGTTGTATCTGTGCATTCATCTGAAACAAAACAGATTTAGCTTCTCTTTGCATTAAATCGCGCAAACTTTGTTGCTTTTTTTTCAAAGATTTAATGGGAAGGCTATCTTCATAAAATTGTGTAGAGCTTAAAGCTACTTGCGACTCTATATCATTTACTCTCCCCATTAAACTTTCATAAGACTTAGGACTAATCTCAACAATCCAACGATTATCACCTTTTAGAGAGCGTTGTTCGTAGGTTTCATACAGTTGCCTGTTTTGTGCTAATTGTGATTCGACTTCAACGAGCTGAATGGCTAAGTTATTTATCTGATCGGATAGAAGGCGACTGCCTACCTCTGGCTGATTAAAATTATACTTTGTTCTTAATGTTTGTAATTCGTTTTGCAATTTATCTACTTTCTGTTGCAGTTCCGGAATTTGCTGATTGATAAAATCCAGACCTTGATTGCTCAACTTCAAACGCTCTTGGCGCATATATTGTAAGTAATATTTTAATGTTTCTTCCAGTATATCTTTAATGCGGATTGAGTCTCGATCTTTGTAAGTAATTTCTAATAGTTTAGTCCCCGCTTCTTTGCCATCTTGCACGAAGCTAACTCGCTGAATATTTAATTGGTTGTAAAGTCTATTATAATCTAATTTAGGATATTTTTTTTGCAACTTGTCATATAAGGGTGCTAGCACTTCCGGGCTTTTTAAAACCCGCGTTAAACTTTGATAGTCCACCGAGTAATTGTCTTGCGCCGAAGATTTAATTTTGCTCAATTCTGTGAGACCTAAACTATTATTCTGAGCTTGGACATAGAGCTTTAGTAGCTGATCGTCAGAGGTAACTGGTTCTACTAAAACAGTACATTTTCCTTCGTACTCAGAAATAGTTTTTTTGGAATTCAAGAGAATTAAACTACCAGTCATAGCAGCCAGGGTTGCAGCTACTGCGACCATCACTAGAGCGCGACGTTTGAGTACAGCCAGTACCCAATTCATATCAAGAACTTGGTCATCCTCTTCTGGCTTACTAGCTAGGTAATTACTGGAAGAGCCAGACAGGTAGTGACCGTTCATGTCATTTTTTAGGAAAGAAAACTGTTTTTTATCCATAATACTAAGGTGATTTTTTATTGGTTGTTAAGGTAACGCAAACGTGCAAATGCTCTGGATTTGGTAACAAGGATAGATAATTTTACCAAAGATTGGAGTTCCTGATGTGAGAGCCGTGTTGATTTTGTCGGCGAACGCTGCATTTTTATAACGTAGCAGTATCAATATATCACTGTCTTGAATAAGTGGGTTGGTTTGACAGTCAATTCTTCGATTAAAATTCATTGTAGTTGAATGTGCGATCGAAAAGCGCGATCGTTTGGCCAAATTAGTTCGACACATTTACTAGAGTTAGCGTTGCGTGGTTGGAAAACACCAGCATTCATAATTGCTTGATTTAAGAAGTAGTTTCAACCTCCGGAACATTGACTTGTGCGATCGCGCTTTTGTGCAGGTGCGCCACCACAAAACTAGAAGTAGCTAGAACCAAAAAATACCCTGAGTGCGTAGCCGCCCATGTCGGAACACAGATCCTATGCCTTCTGGTAGTATACTATCTTGAAAGGTAAGTAAATAGGCCTAAATATTTTTTTTGCTTAAGTAACACAATGTCAAGCGACCGTCCCCACAGCAGTTGCTTTCTGAGCGAGAAAGCGATTGCTAACGTTTCACTTGCTTTTGACTGCCCGTGCCAGTAGACGATCGGGAAAATATATACAGTCATTGCCAGGATAACTGAGTAATTCGCTTTTGGTTGCGAATGCTTTACATTATGTTACGTAGGAAACATCTATTTGTACCTACATAATTATTGTCTGAGTCGCCTACTTCTCGGGTTCTGAGCAATGGTACGCAAGCTTGAGAGTCTCCAGGCAAAAACTTGATAATCTCTACTAAGCTGCGATCGTACATATCAATTTTCATATTGTCTCCACCACTTAGATCGCAGTCAGTATTAATGCTCATTGCTGGATTGAGTCGGGAGTATCGGGGTTCTACAAGCATTTGAAGTGCGCTAGCTTTAATAAAAAATGCTTTTTGGAACGATCAGGCGATCCCGAATAATCATTTCATCGGTAGCAACAAATTTGACGTTATAGGTAAAGGCATGAAAGAAATTTTAAAGATTCCGATGTTTGCGTTTATGCTGTTGTGTGTCGCGGCGATGGCCTTTGTAACTGTTTATATTTTAGTGGCCCGCCATCGCAAATTTGCTGCCAGAGTAGAAAAGATTTTTGTGGGCATACTCTTTTTTACTATCACCAGTAGCTCTGGAGTCACGCCCATGATGTTTCAGAAAATTCATCCTAGCATTTTTTTAAACACTGAAACTACAGCAGCAACTATTGTCGGTCAACTTGCTATTTATTCGGGGATGATTTTAATTTTAATTCCTCGATTAAGCAAAACAACAAAGAATTTCGTTAATGCTTGTATAAAATGGATTATAGGAGATGGTTGTTTTTGTTTGTTTTTGTTAATGATGACTTTATCTCCCTTGTGGTCAGAAACTCCCGAACTTAGTTTTCGGGCTGTTTTGACTCTCTGGGGAATCACGCTAGTTTCTATATATGTAGGAAAAGAATATAGTTGGGGAGAAATTTATGGGTTGTTGAGATGGCTTAGTTGTTTATTAGCTGTTTGGGGAGTCGTCCAAAAAAATCCCTCGTCAGACGGCTGCTGGACGGGAATTTTAAGCCATAAAAATCCTTTTTCTTTTCAAATGGCTAACACTGCTTCTTTATGGATTTTATATGCTGTAAAAGAAAAAAGATATCGATATTTCTCATTACTGATAACTCTCGTAGCTTTAATAGGATTGCAAAAAGGTTGTAGTGGTGCCAGTAGAATTCTGACGGTGATATTAATCAGTTTTTGGGTTTATTTGTCTGTGTTAAAAAGATTGCCTGTGAGGTGGGCTTTTTTCTGCTTTCTTTTATTTTTGGTGGGCAGTATATGTATTGGTATTATAGTGTTAAATAATTTAGAGGCTATTGTTGTGGATGGTTTAAAAAAAGATATGACTTTAACGGGTCGGACAAATTTTTGGCCTTTAATTATCGATCGCATTAATGAGAAACATCCCATATTTGGTTATGGAATAACGGGATTTTGGCAATCTTGGCGGGGATTGGAAGACCCAGCTTACGGCATTGTAGACGTTAAATCTGGTTTTATACCGCCCCACTCCCATAATGGTTTTATTGATATACTTTGCGAACTGGGTTGGGGCGGATTGTCGTTGTTCTTTTTTTCATTTATTAATAATATATTCAGAGGTATAAAGTGCCTGATTCAACAAGATTTTCCAGAGTCAGCTTTGCCTTTGTATCTATTAACGTTTATGCTAATGACTAATTTGACAGAGGGGGGATTATTGGCCATTGGTACTTATTGGTGTTTTTATGTAGTTTTATCGGTAAAATTGAGCTGGGATACGAAGGCTAAGGATAATTAAGACTGACGGTGTTGGCTTTTTTTCATGTATAATGGTCTGGATATTGGAGTGCGATCGCACTTTTTAATCTCCAGTCCTACAAGATTCGTTTGATTGCGGTAATTTACAGGGTATAATATTACCATAATTCACGCCACTGTCCGATTAACTGGTGCGATTGCGAGGGATTTCCTACTATATGCTATAGGTGGAAGGCGGTGTTTAACAGTTGACAGCTTGCGCTGAGCGACTTGCCCGCCCGCGAAGTCGAGGGGAGTCGAAGAGTTGACAGCTTGCGCGCTCGCGACTTGCCCGCCCGCGAAGTCGAGGGGAGTCGAAGAGTTGACAGTTGAGTGCGAAGTTTTTAGGCAGGGGATTTAAGCCCCTGCCTAAAAACAATCCACCTAAAGGTGGGGGCTTAAATCCCCTGTGATGACGGTAAGTTTTGTTTAGTTAACATGACTCGAAATTGTTTCACTCTCCACCTGTGCTTCCACCGACCAAGGATTTTCCATGTCTACTGCTTGTTTCGGCTGATAAACCGCCAAGTCGAACCAGAAAGTAGTACCCGCGTTAACTTCGCTAACTAAATTAATTTTAGTGTGGTGCTTGTCAATAATGTTTCTGACAATTGACAGACCTAATCCGGTTCCTTCTAAAGTGTGAACTCGGTTTTCTACCCGGAAAAAGCGATCGAAAATTGCTTGTTGGTCTTCGGGATCTATGCCAATCCCCGTATCAGAAATTTCGATCCGCACCACGGGAAAATGGTTGGAATTGGGTGACAAGTTGTGGTTCGCCGATGCGCCCTCTTTGCGGGCGGGTGCGTGTGATTCTAGCAAATACGCTCGAATTGCTACCTTACCGCCGGACTCGGTAAATTTTAAGGCGTTTCCGACTAAATTTGCAAATACTTGCAGCAGCAAATCGTAATGACCTAACGCAGGCGGCAAATACGGGTCAACTTCTTGCTCTAATTCGATACCTTTATCTTTGGCATTTAACTGATAAGTCCGCAGGGTTTGTTCCACTGCTTGCGGGAGGTCAACTGCGTCTAATTGATAAATTCGGCAGGATTCCAGGCGCGACAAGTCTAGCACGTCGTTGACTAAACGGGTGAGGCGATCGGTTTCTCGATTGGCGATTTCTAGGAATTCGCGGCGCTCGCTTTCTAGAAGGTCTTCTCCGTATTCGTGGAGAGTTTCAATAAAAGATTTGATATTAAATAAAGGGGTTCTCAATTCGTGAGAAACATTGCTAATAAAATTGCTTTTAGCCTCATTTAGTTCGACTTCGCGAGTGATGTCTTGTACTGTCATCGCAATACCTTTGAGACTTTCTCGGTACTGTCCGGAACCTTGATGTTTGGAGGTTTGCTCGTAGAAAGTACACTCGATCGCAGTTGGGCGTTGCGGCTCGGTACAGGTATTTTCCTCGTCGCGCACGCAGCTTCTGCACAGGGGATCGGCCCCCGGGGCTTTGTGGAGAATTACGGTGGTTAGCAGAATCCGAATTGTGCGGTTGACTGGTTGGCTCAGAGTAATCCGAAATTCGCCGCCTTCGCGATCGCCCGCTGCTATTTCGTGCAGAGGTCTTGCTAACTCGCGCTGCACTTCCGCAGGTAAAATGTTGACGACGTTGACTCCGATCGCATTTTTACCTTCCCAGCCAAAAATCCGCCGGCCAGTCGGGTTGACTAAAATCACTTGCAAATTCGCATCCAGCAACAGCGCCCCGTCAGCAATAGTTGAAACCAAAGTTTCTAGCTTGGCTTTTTCGGCTGTCAACTCTTCTATATTTTGTTCTTCATAACTTTCGAGTTTCTCGGCCATCTCGTTAAAACTGCCGATCAACTCGCCCAATTCTCCCCCCAAAGGCAGGTCAACTCGTTGCTTAAAATTCCCGCTGGCGATGTTTTTGACCCCGAACACTAATTGTTTGATCGGCTGAGTAATTGTTAGGGCATTAAATACAGCGCCCAAAATTACCATCACCCAAATCGTGACAAATACTGCTAAAGTGACATCCCTGGTCAGATTTGAAGAGATAACTGCTGCGGGATTTGGGTTAATGCCGATCGCCAAAACGCCTAAATATTTGTCCTCGTGAATTAGTGGCACAAATACGTCGGTAACTTCTCCGTCTGGCGTCAAGTGCTGCCGCACTAAAGGCAAAGAAGTCAAATTTCTCGCTTCAATATCGGCGATAAAATTATCGGGGAGTTTAATTTGGCGGCGCAGGGTGAGGGAAGTGCGTACCTCGGATTCGGAGAATGGTATCCCCAGGAAAATATCTCCTGCTTCGTCGGCGTACAGCATATAGCGGACGCTGGATGTGCTGCTGTAAAATTGGCGCGAAAAACGGGCAACTTCGGAGCGATCGTTATTCGCAATCAGCGGCGCCACATTTGCCGCCAACAGCAGGCCGAGGTCACGGCCGTAGCGAGTATCGTTAAGTCGGGCGTCTAGCTGGATAGTATTCACGGCCCAAAAAGTTAGGCCGCTCATAATTAACGACACTACGAGGGTAGCACCGGCCATCAGGCGAGTCTGGAGGGTAAAGTCCGACCACCAGCGGGCAATAATTTCTCGGATTTTGTTTAGTATGGCCAGCATTTCACCTGTTCACCAGTTAAATATTAAAAGCAAAATTAAGTCATTGGTCATTGGTCAATTGTCATTGGTCAATTGTCATTGGTCATTGGTCGTTGGTCATTGGTCATTTGTGATTGGTCGTTTGTCATCAGGAAGAAGTAAGAAGATATACACAGAATTTTTTTTATCGATCCGTATTTTACGTTTAATTAGGTAGATTTGCTTAATTTAGTTTTTGGTCGATCGAATTTTGTGCTGCGACTTGGAAGCTACCGCCACCGCAGATGTGCCAAACTTCATTGTTACATTTCTAATTTCACATTGCTTGGCTTGCCGGTGGCGGGCGGTGTCGAAACTGCTAAATTTTGTCCGCCAAAGCCCGACGGCCGATATCACGACGGCAGTATACCCCTTCAAATTGGATGCAATCGACTGCTGCATAAGCTTTGGAAATAGCTTGTTCCAAAGTTTCACCCGCAGCGGTGACGCCCAAAACGCGGCCGCCCTCGGTCACCAATTGCTGCTGCTTCAACTGAGTGCCGGCATGAAACACGTCTGCACCTTTGGCTTCGGCTTCCTCGATACCTGTAATAACTTTGCCTTTTTGGTAATTTCCCGGATAGCCCCCTGAAGCCAAAACTACACAAACAGAAGCCCCCGACTTCCAGCGAATATTGGAATATTCACCGAGACGCTGTTGACAGCAAGCCAACACCAAATCTTCTAAGGGAGTTTCCAAGAGCGACAAAACCGCTTGAGTTTCGGGATCTCCGAAACGACAGTTGAATTCCAAGACTGTGGGTTCTCCTTCGCTGGCGATCATTAAACCTGCGTAGAGGACGCCCCGGTAGTCGATGTTGCGTTTTCGCAGCGCTGCGAGGGTGGGTTCGAGAATTTCTGCTTGAATCCTGTCCATGAGTTCTGGGGTGACAATTGGCGCCGGGGCGTAGGCTCCCATACCGCCCGTGTTTGCTCCCTTGTCGCCTTCGCCGATGGCTTTGTGGTCTTGGGCCGGCAGCAGGGGTTCTACGGTAATGCCATCCGTGAGGGCGAGAATCGAGACTTCTTGGCCCGTGACATATTCTTCCACGACGACTCGGATGTTGTCGGTGCCGAATTCCCCTCGGAAAATGGTGTTGATGGCGCTGTGAGCCATTTTGACGGTGGTGGCAACGGTGACTCCTTTGCCTGATGCGAGTCCGTCTGCTTTGATAACTATGGGCGCTCCTTGTTCCAGCACGTATGCTTTAGCTGCTTCTGCTTCTGTAAATACGGCAGCTTTGGGTGTTGGGATACCCTCGGAGAGCATCAATTCTTTAGCCCAGGATTTGCTGGATTCTATTTGGGCGCCGGCTTTGTTGGGGCCGAAAATCATCAGTTTTCGCTGTTGGAAGTAGTCAACGATGCCTAGCGATAGGGGCAATTCCGGGCCGACAATCACTAATCCGATGTTGTTGACCATCACAAAGCGTTCGATGCCTTGGAAGTCGTCGATGTTGAGCGAGAGATTTTGACAGCCTTTGGTGGTAGCTGTGCCACCGTTACCCGGTACGCAGAATACTTGTTTAACCCGCGTCGATTCTAGCAATTTTTTGGCGATCGCGTGTTCGCGACCTCCGTTCCCCACAACCAAAACTTTCACAGCATCCTCACCTATAACTTTTGTTCTCTAAATGGCTGATTTTCCGTGTTTGCACCTGTCTGCTTTTTGCAGTGCCCTCAATTATGCCATGCTTGGCGCGACGGAATTGCTAGATGTGGCACTTTTCTCGATGAGTCGGGCTCGATCGCTATTTCTCAACGCCTCGGAGCGTGGAATAATTAAAGACTTTCGCCACCGATTTTTTGGGGCTGCGGTCTCGATTTAATCCTGCAATTACAACTATTCTTTTGCTGTTAACTGTGCAATTACTCTAATTCATTGTGGTACAAATAGCGGTAAAATAGGTTGGTTGACTTTGCGGATTTTTACTCACATGAAATCAAATCAAACCGCTGCGAGTTCCTCTGCAAAATTTAAGCGGGTGGGCGTTATCGGCGGCGGCCAGCTAGCTGGGATGATGGGGGATGCTGCTAATGCGCTGGGTCTTGAATTAATAGTGCAAACTCCTCAGGCAACTGACCCGGCTGTTTGTGTGGCTGCGGGTGCTGTTTTGGCTGCTGTTGATGATGTTTTGGCTACGGCTCATTTGGCAGATGGCTGCGATGTTGTTACTTTTGAAAATGAGTTTGTGGATGTGGATGGTTTGCGGATTCTCGAACAGCAAGGTGTATTATTTCAGCCCAGCTTGTCGTCGCTTTCTCCTTTGTTGGATAAGTACGTGCAGCGCTGTTATTTACAAGATTTGGATTTGCCCACTCCCAGGTTTTGGGCGCCCGCGGATCTGAGCCAATTGCAGTTAGATTCGTTGCAGCAATCCGAGCAAAAGCAAATTGGCTCCGAAGGTGTGGGGGATGCGCCGAATTTGGGGTTCGTGGCGATCGACAATCGGGGAATTTCCGTTTCCGACAGCACAGAGATAGCACAAAACTCGGAATCTGGGCCGAGAGATTTTCCCTTTGTGGTCAAAGTTCGCCGCCACGGTTACGACGGCCAAGGTACTTTTATTGTTAAGGATCGCGAGAGTTTTGAGTCAATTAGCGCTCAACTAAAAGGCCAGTCTTTGCTAGTGGAAGAGTTTGTGCCCTTCGATCGCGAGTTGGCTGTGATTGCTGCTCGATCGGCGAATGGCGAAATGGCGATTTACCCGATCGTGGAAACCCAACAGCTCGATCAAGTTTGCCGCAGGGCGATCGCGCCCGCGGATATTAGTTTAGAGGTGCAAGCTGAAGCTTGTGCGATCGCCCGTACTCTCCTCAATAGCTTAGAAGCTGTCGGCGTATTCGGCATTGAATTGTTTTTAACCGCCGACAATAAGCTGTTAGTCAATGAAATCGCCCCGCGCACTCACAACTCGGGACATTTTACCATCGATGCTTGCGAAACTTCACAATTTGAACAGCATTTGCGCGCGGTTTGTCAACTGCCTTTAGGCAATTGCGATCTGAAATGTGCAGGTGCTGTGATGGTAAATTTGCTCGGCTACGAGTCTGCGGAGTCCGACTATTTAGAAAAACGAAAACAACTGGCACAAATCAGCGGCGCTTTTGTACATTGGTATGGTAAGAAAGTATCGCGTCCGGGCCGCAAACTCGGTCACGTTACTGTTGTGTCCGATGCCCGGTTGGGGGATGAGGGAGGACAGTCGGCTAGTGCGATCGCTCAAACCGTAGAATCCATCTGGTATTCAACTTAAATTGCTCCGAGCTTGCCAAAATCTGGTTAGTTGGTATATATTAAATAAAGGTTCTACTGCGACGTTGGTGACTGCCAATAATGTTTTTTTGATCTATAACTCTTAACTCTCGGGAATCAAGATGTTTGGACAGCAGTAAACTGGGCTTGTACCCAGAAACTTTAAGTCCGAGCCAACGGTGCCCACCTGGTAAAATACCAGGTCAAAAGCTGAGGTAAGACGGCGTTGCGGGGAGCCATCATAAAATTGATTGAGATAGGCGCTGTGAAATATGGCTAGCCTATTTTTTTTGACATTAAACCTAAAAATTTCCATTTTTGGTGTAAGATCGTGGTCGCAGAAAACGATCGTACAGGTTCGTAGTGAGGACTTTAGTCCGCATCCATGAAAGGACTAAAGTCCTCACTACAAACGATCGTACAGGTTTGTAGTGAGGACTTTAGTCCGCATCCATGAAAGGACTAAAGTCCTCACTACAAACGATCGTACAGGTTTGTAGTGAGGACTTTAGTCCGCATCCATGAAAGGACTAAAGTCCTCACTACAAACCAATTTGCGATCGCCCCTTGCCATCCACAGGTTTGTAGTGAGGACTTTAGTCCGCATCCATGAAAGGACTAAAGTCCTCACTACAAACGATCGTACAGGTTTGTAGTGAGGACTTTAGTCCGCATCCATGAAAGGACTAAAGTCCTCACTACAAACCAATTTGCGATCGCCCCTTGCCATCCACAGGTTTGTAGTGAGGACTTTAGTCCGCATCCATGAAAGGACTAAAGTCCTCACTACAAACGATCGTACAGGTTTGTAGTGAGGACTTTAGTCCGCATCCATGAAAGGACTAAAGTCCTCACTACAAACCAATTTGCGATCGCCCCTTGCCATCCACAATTATCTCTGCTACTCTCTAAAAAAGACCTATCGGTCTGTAAACTCTCGCTCAAAATGTCAAAAGCCCAAGAAACCAGAGAAAAAATTCTCAGGGAAGCCGCAGCACTGTTCAATCAGTACGGCTACTCAGGTTCTTCTATGTCCGACATCATGCGCGTTACAGGCTTGCAAAAAGGAGGAATTTACAACCACTTCCACAGCAAAGACGAACTAGCCTTGCAAGCCTTTGATTTTGCCGTTCAATGTATGCGTAAAGAATATCTCGGGGCTTTGAAAGGAAACAAAAATGCGATCGATCGCCTAAAAGCTATGGTATCAGCATTTAGTAAATTAGCCGAAAATTCTCCTATACCTGGCGGCTGTCCCCTGTTAAATACCGCAGTTGAAAGCGATGACGCTCATCCAGCCTTGCGCCAGCGCGCACAAATAGCAATGGATGGTTGGCGCGCCTTGATTTGCAAAATAATTGACAAAGGAATTGCCAAAGGTGAAGTGCGAGAAAATGTCGAAGCTGATGCAGTAGCAACTATTCTGATTTCAACGTTGGAGGGGGCGATAATGATGAGCAAACTTTACGGAGATCCGATTCACATCAACAGAGCAATTACCCACTTACACGCTTATCTCGACAATCAACTTTAGAATCAGAGCAATTTTTTTGCCATAAAACAGACCGAATGGTCTTTAAAAAGCCTAATCTAATTCAAGATCATAAAAATTAAGGACAAATTCATGTCAAAATATGCAGATAACCCAATGAATAGTTCAACAATTGCCAATTCCGATCCACTGCGCTTGATTACTATTCCAATCAGCCACTACTGCGAAAAAGTTCGCTGGGCGCTAGACTTGCTAAAACTTCCCTACATTGAAGAAAAACACGTACCAGCTTTTCACCGCTCGGCTACCCGCAAATACGGAGGTAGCAGCGTTCCTGTTTTAGCTAGCAAATCTGGCAATTTTACCGATTCAACCGAGATTTTGCATTATCTCGATACCATAAGTTCATCAGATTTCCGATTATATCCAACCGAGCCTAAATTGCGCCGAGAAGTTGAAGAATTGGAAGAGTTATTTGATACGAGATTGGGGGTAGATATTCGCAATTGGGCATATTTTTATCGATTGGATAATCGCGATACAATGCGAAAAGCTTGGTGTAAAGGGACGCCTCTGTTGGAGCGAGTTGGATTTGAAATAGGCTTTCCGTTGATTAGCGCCAAAGTGCGGCAAACTTACAACATTACAGCAGAGTCAGCAGCCCTTTCGCTGCAAGGGATTCGGGAAGTTTTCGAGATAGTGAATCAAAGATTAGCAGACGATCGCCCTTATTTAGCAGGCGATAATTTATCGGCGGCAGACTTGACTTTTGCCGCATTAGCTGCTCCAGTGTTGCAACCTCCCGAACATCCGGTTTTGGTGGCGAAAATTGACGAATTGCCGATCGATATGGTATCAGTAATTAGAGAGTTGCAGGCAACAGTTGCCGGAAATCACGCACTCCGCTTGTACCGAGAGCAGCGCTAATTAACCATTTTGCACCATCCACACCAGCATCCCCAAAATTGTCTCGACTGGTGGAAATGGATAATCTCTAACATCAATAGTAACGGTTTGCCCTTCCAGTTTGAGAAATCGCCAAGCAGTACCGCTGGTTACTGATCCGTAAATAGTCGAAATTGAGTTATTATTAATGTCGTTAAATCTTTGAGCTGCCACCATTTCGGCAATACACTGTCCCAAACCGCTGTTAATGTTATCTCGCTTGGCTTCTACCAGCATAACCGCCGGTGCTTCGATTTCAAATTGTTCGGAAGAGCGGCTAATTAAAAAGTCGCAAACTCCACTTAATCCCAGCGCGATATCGACTGTAAAATTTGTGCCGGAAAATACGCTGACTTGGCGGTTTAGCAAGCGTTTTACTTCTAAAAGTGCGGGGGCGATGATTGCTTCGGATCTGGATTTTGCTGTTCCTACTGCGATCGCCCAGGGAATGGTATCTTCCAACAAACCTGCTAAAATGAGACTGGGCGCGATCGGATCAATTTCTGGTAAAAAGCGTCCACCTTCAACTGTAGTGAGTCCAAAGTCTTGTTTGACTTTCCGTATTGTGAAATCGCTATATGCCATAATTTTTCAAGTTAAGCCGGAATGTGCGTAGTGCACACCAGACATTTATTGAATAAGACTTACGCACGGGTAGTCAGAAACCGGGTTTTTTACGAAAATCCTGCGCTGTAGCCTACAGATTAAATCAAAAACCCGGTTTCTTTGGTTTTGATGCGTAAACCCTGTTGAAGTATTCCTAAAATCTTATCAACAAAGTCGGTGATTTTCAATGTTATACAGTGAATTTACGCTCAAAAAAGCTAAACGTGATTTTGGCTTAACAACCGTAGAAGCAGGGCGATTCCTGCCACCAACCGAGCCGATTAATCCTAGTTTATATTTGACGGAATCGCTCATTGAAGGATTACCACTGGCTACAGCTACTGGTTCAGAAAAAGCACGCTCTGAATTGATTATTAGTCCAATCTTAGTCGAAGTCAGAAAGATTTTGCAGCGACAAGTCAGCTTATTTTCGGGAGAAGATTTTACCGTAGAGCCGGAGTTGGGATTGAGCGGAGTTTGCGATTTTTTAATCAGTCGCTCTCCCGAACAAATATTGATTGAAGCGCCGGCAATTGTGATTGTTGAGGCGAAAAAAGCCGATTTAAAAGTAGGTTTGGGACAGTGCGCGGCCGAAATGGTGGCGGCTCAAAAGTTTAATGAAATTAACAATATCCCGATCGCCACAATTTACGGTAGTGTCAGCAGCGGGACTGTTTGGAGATTTTTGAAGTTGGAGGCAAAAACTCTGACAATTGACCTCAATGACTATGCTGTGCCTCCTGTGGAGCCGCTTTTGGGGATGTTGGTCTGGATGGTTAGGGACGGTTAGGGCGATCGACTGCAATAGACAAGATTGCATAAGTCTTTGATCGATCCAGAAACCGCAGATATCAAGCAGATAAACACAGATAAACGCAGATAATTTCAGGGTATTTTCCGATTTTTGCAATCTTGTCTAATCTATCGCTTTTCTCAAAAAGATGAGGTGCAAGTTGAGATTTTAGATTTTAGAGTTTAGGATTGGGGGATTGATTAGTCAATACTAGATCTTTCTGACAACCGCTATATTTGCCATCGTGGATGGCTCACAATACCAATTTAGAAAATATTTGTTACATAATTGAGGTTGAGGCAAGTTTATTCAAATATTATCGATGGTGCGTCGCTCGTTAGATTTTTTGTTTGTTTTTTGATACTATGAATAGCGACACACCCTACCAATATTATTACAGAAATTTGTCAAGCTTGGTATGACTAATTAGGCTGCACTTCTGCTGATAGATTATTTAAGATTGTGTTCATGGCTTTGTTGATTGCATCGAAATCACTCTCTCTTGTCAACATTTCCTCTGGTTTATGAATGTATTTACCTTCCACTAATTCATCTCCACAGTTTTGAATAATTTGCTGTACGCTGTCTTTGGTTGATTCGAGGTGAAACTGTAAACCTAATACTTTTTTGTTATAAACAAATGCCTGGTTCTGACACCCTTCGCTGTATGCTAGACGAATCGCACCTTTTGGTAGGTCAAATGTATCGCCATGCCAATGAAAAACGGTCAGCTTCTGTGGTAGTGAGTTGAAAACGGCAAAATTCTCAGCTTCATCGGTCATTTCAATCGGAAACCAACCAATTTCTTTTTGCGGCCCCGGATCAACTTTTGTACCTAGAACATCAGCAATTAATTGTGCTCCCAGACAGATGCCAATGACTGTTTTATCCTGTTTAATTGCTTGCTCAATAAACTGTTTTTCTGCTGTCAGCCAAGGGTACTTGTCATCTTCGTAAATATTCATCGGCCCGCCCATGACAATCAGCCAATCAATTTCTTGAACAGAAGGCAAAGGTTCGTTATTATAAAACCTGGTGACTGACAATGAGTGATTTTGAGCGATCGCCCACGGTTCAATTCTGCCTAGCCCTTCAAAACCAACGTGCTGTAGATAATGAATCTTCATCCGATCGCTCCTGCAAATTATAGAGCTAATATTACATCTTGTATGTAGGTTGTATCATTAGTGCCGTGTTAAGTAATATCAAGCCCGTCGAATCGAAAAATCGTTAAATTCTCTCTGCACCTAGGTTTCTACCCAACTCCCCAACTCCCAACCCGCAAATCTTCCTTGCAGAAAGTAGCAAAAACATGATATAGTTGAAGCTTGTGTCCAAATAACACCAGTTTATGCCAAAACTCAAAACTCGCAAAGCAGCCGCAAAGCGCTTTAGAGCGACCGGCAGCGGTAAAATTGTGCGCCGCAAAGCTTACAAAAGCCACTTGCTCTCTCACAAAAGTTCAGCTCGCAAAAGCCGTCTCTCTAAGCTGGTCGTCATCGATGAGACTAATGATGGTAACGTGCGGTTAATGCTTCCATACTTGTAAAGTTTAACGGAAATTAAAGATGACACGGGTAAAACGCGGTAATGTCGCCAGAGCGCGCCGCAAAAAAATTCTCAAATTAGCCAAGGGTTTCCGAGGCGCACAGTCCAAACAGTTCCGCACAGCTAACCAACGGGTGATGCAAGCCCTGCGTAACAGTTATCGCGATCGCAAAAAACGCAAACGCGATTTCCGCCGCCTGTGGATTGCTCGGATCAATGCTGCATCGCGCCAGCACGGCACGAGCTACAGCAAATTGATCGGTAACATGAAGAAGGCAAATATCGAAATCAACCGCAAAATGCTGGCACAAATGGCAATCATTGACCCCGCAACCTTCGGTAAAGTCGTGGAAATGGCCAATCGAGCCGGATCGTGAAAGCTTGAATAGTTTTCCGAAAGAAGAAAGCAGAAGTAGGAAAGATTTAGCGATCGGCCAGAGAAGGAAAACTCCAGATAAATCTAGGAGGTTCAGACCAATTTCCTTCTTGGTTCTTACTTCTGGATTCTTGCTTTTTCAAAAAGTGCGATCGGGGTTGGCGATCGCCATTTTCGTGTTATTAAGAGAGTTGCAGAGGCAGATCGTGCTTATTGCTAGCGAATTAAAATAAATAAAACCTTCCACCGATTAACCTAATAAAAAAAACATGGATAGTAATTTGCTGATTGTTTACCTGTCAGTATTGCTGGCGATACTCGGCAGCACTTCCTGGTTTGTGGTGCGCCAGATTCTCAAAACTCGGAAGCTGGAAATGTCTCTAGAACGCTTAGAAAATAAGCTGACAGTTGAAAAAGGAACAGCACAGGAATACTACGAACTAGGAAGTATCTATGTAGATAAGAAGCTTTACTCCCAGGCGATCGTGCTGTTTCAAAAAGCATTGAAAGCCAAAGACTTAGAAGGGGAAGAAGACAAAGCAGCTATTTACAACGCTCTGGGTTTTGCACACTTCGGCCAAGAACAGTACGACATCGCGATCCGCCAGTACAAAGAAGCCTTGAAGTTGCAGCCAGAATACGTTACATCTCTCAACAATCTGGGTCATGCCTACGAGCGCAAGAAATTAACAGCTCAAGCCTTGGAAATGTACGAACAAGCTCTCACCTGCGATCCAGAGAATGCCACGGCTAAAGGGCGAGTAGAGTCCCTCAGGAAGCGTTTGGTAATCTATAATTGAGCGCCGATGTTACGAGAAATACACAGCCCGCAAACCTGGTTTCATTGAGAAACCGGGTTTTTTCTTCTCCTAGTCAAAGATACTAAACTATCGAACACCTTAATGCGTTAGTTTTTAAGAACAGGAATTCGGCCAGATATCGATCGCACGCTGTGCCGAAAGTTTAAACTACTGTCAAGATAAAAGCAGTACCTGTAGCGCCGGTTGGTACTAAACAATTGAAGGAGGAGAACGTAGTGACATCAATTCTCGTTGTCGAAGATTCGTGGTTGACTCGCAGGGTAATCTGCAAAATCCTGCGAGCAGAAGGATACGAGACTTGGGAGGCATCGAGCGGCCCGGAAGCTCTGGAACTGCTGGCGACTAAAACCCCAAACTGTATGCTTTTAGATCTGCTGATGCCAGAAATGGAAGGTCGGGAAGTCCTGCAAGCCATGCGCTCACGAGGATATAAAATTCCAGTCATCGTAATAACGGCAGACATTCAATCCACCACCAAATCCGAGTGCATGGAACTCGGAGCCCTGGCAGTCATTCACAAAATGCCCAACTCAGACGAACTGATCGGGTGGATCAAAAAAGCTCTCAGTGCCAGCGAGGAGAGCGCCCCATGAAATTAAGTGCTCGACAGCTCGATGCTTTGCAAGAACTCGTCAACATCGGGATCGGTCAGGCAGCAGGGATTTTGAACGACATGATCGAATCTCCCATTCGCTTGCAAATCCCCTACCTCCAAATCCTGTCTCCAGCCCAGGTACAAGCAGAATTAGAGCAGCACCTCAACGGCGAACAAATCGCCGCCGTCCAGCTCAAATTCACTGGTTCCTTTGGCGGTATTGCCCAGCTAGTCTTTCCCACCAACAGCGCGGCAATGCTGGTGACGATGCTGACAGGGGAAGAAGTCGGAACTCACGACCTAGATTCAGTGAAAATTGGTACGCTGAGTGAAGTGGGAAATATTGTAATCAATGGGGTCATGGGTGCAATCAGCAACGTACTTCAGCAACGGCTGAACTACTCAATTCCCAATTATACCGAAGGGACGATCGCCACTTTGCTGACATCTGGCGGTTTGAGTGCTGATACAGTTGTGTTATTAGCCCAGACCCGTTTCATTATTGAAAAGCTTCACATTCAAGGAGACATCATCCTCATTTTCAATGTCAGTTCCTTTGACGCCTTGTTGGCTGCGATCAATCAACTTGCCGGGGGTCTATGATCGAGGAGAGCAAAACTATTGAGGAAAAATTTGGAGTTCTAGACAGCGTACCAGTAGGCGCCTGCCTGCTGCGAGATGATTTTGTAGTGCTGTTTTGGAATACCTGTCTCGAAGACTGGACGAAAATTCCCCGCGAGCAAATGTTGGGAACCAAGATCACAACTCATTTTCCTCACCTGAGCCAGCTCAAGTACGCCAATCGCTTCCAGCAAATTTTTGCAGGAGGCCCGCCAACAATTTTTTCTTCTCAAATTCACAAGCACCTGATTCCGGCAACTTGGCAAGACGGTCAGCAGCGCATCCAGCAAACTACGGTGACTGCTGTCCCTGCACTTTCACTCGGCCCTGCTGCATGGGAAATTGTCGGCTTGATTCGATCGACTGTAGAGTTGGAACCAAAAGCTACGGTGCCAGAAGCAGAAGGTTTTGATCGTGCGGAACCCTCCACTTCTCAGAGTTCTGCGCCTTACGGCTTTGTGGCATCAAACTTGCAATCTTTTTACGCGCTGTTGGTGATACAAGACGTAACCGACCTCACTCACCGCATCCAAGCTTACCGCACCATGCGCGATCAGGCTTTGGAAGAAGTGAAAGTCCGCCAGCGGGTCGAGGAAGAATTGCGCGAGAGCCAGCATTTCATCCAGCAGATTGCTGATGCAGCGCCTTATTTGCTTTACATTTACGACTTCACTCAACAGCGCAACGTCTACGTCAACGGTCAAGCTTCTAAATTGCTGGGCTACACTCCCGAAGAAATTTTACAAATGCAAACTGCTTTGTACTCGGGTTTGGTCTACCCAGAAGATTTAGAAAGGGTGTCGGCGCACCTGCAAAAATTTACCTCGGCCCTGGACGGGCATATCTTGGAGTTGGATTATCGGCTCAAACACCGATCGGACGAATGGCGCTGGTTTCGCTGTCGCGATCAAGTGTTCGCCCGCACAGCCTCAGGAGAACCCACACAAATTTTCGGCACCGCTCAAGATATTACGGAGTACAAGCGCGCAGAAGAGGCCCTGCGCCAGCAAAACGAACGGGAACTGCTGATGGCGACGATTACTCAGCACATTCGCCAGTCTCTGGATTTGGGCGAAGTGCTCAGCACGACTGTCAACGAAGTACGCCAGTTTCTTCAGGCCGATCGAGTGATGATCGTCCGCTTCAACCCCTGTACGGGCAGTCTCTGCGCCACACCCGCCACGGGGGCGGTGACAGTGGAATCTGTAGCACCCAACTGTCGGCCGATGCTGGGAGAAACCCTGGAAAATTTCTGTTATGACGAGTTTTATCTCGAAGCTTACCAACATCGGGCGATCCGACCGATCGCCGATGTCTCGGCCGCCGATTTACGGCAAGATCAAATTGACTTGCTGGCAGAATTTGAGGTAAGAGCTTATTTGGTGGTACCGCTAGTGCAAGGAGAGGACTTGTGGGGGTTGCTGATGGCCCACCAGTGCAGTCCCCGCCAGTGGATGCAGTTGGAAGTCGAGTTGCTGTCGAATCTGGCGGCCCAGTTGGCGATCGCCATCAAGCAAGCAGAACTCTACCAGCAGTTGCAAGCAGCCAACCTCAAGTTAGAGCGCTTGGCAACTTTAGACGAACTCACACAGCTAGCAAACCGCCGTCGCTTCGATCAGTATTTAGAAATGGAGTGGCGCAGACAAGCCCGGGAACAAACACCTCTATCCCTGATTCTGTGCGATATTGATTCTTTTAAAAGTTACAACGATACCTACGGCCACCCAGGCGGAGACGAATGTTTGCGGCAAGTCGCCGGGGCGATCGGCAATGCAGTCAGTCGCCCCGCTGATTTAGTAGCTCGCTACGGAGGCGAAGAATTTGCCGTGATTTTGCCAAATACCGCGATTGGCGGCGCCATATTGGTAGCCGAACACATACAGCTCAAAATAGCAGCTTTGCAGCTTCCTCACGCTGGTTCTCAGGTAAGCCAGTATGTCACTGTCAGTCTGGGTGTAGCGAGTATAGTTCCAGGAGCTGAATCCCCAGCCTCGATTCTGATTGCCGCCGCCGATCGAGCGCTGTACCAAGCCAAAGATGCAGGGCGCGATCGCATCCAAGTTTACCACGCAGACTCTGCCACAGCCAAGACCAACGGCACAGCCCCTCCCGTGCGCCCGGTTGACTTGTACCGCCCCAATACTAATTTCCCCTCACCCACAAGCGCTTGACAAATCCCAAGATTTGTGCATTCGGAATACACACTGACCACAATCCGGAAGAAATAGCATTTAAGATTTTCAATTTTTTGATTTGAGGAGTGGGAATGACTTATAGCCTTTTTCAAAAAGGTGAGTTACAGGTTGAGATTTTAGATTTTAGATTTTAGATTTTAGATTTGCCCGGAGCGGTTTCGCTTTTAGGCCAAGGATTGAGAGCTCAAGCCGATCGATAGCTCATGTTTTTGAGAATTGCTATATGAGTATCAGGAGAGGACGAGCGGGCAGTTACATTTTTTGACCCTATAACTTCGACCTTGAGAGATTTTAATTACCAGCATTTTGGCATCAGCTTTTGGAATAGAAAAGCCTCAAATGCAATCTGTTTTGCGTAATATTGTTACTGACATTATCACTTTTTTGACAGCTATCGATCCAGTATAAATTAAGATTTATAGCCCAAGACGGTTGACAAATATGCTTTTTGACGAAGTTCAGAACATGATTTTATAGGCAATACAGGCTTTTTTTGCAATTCAAATTGTTTTTAAGTCAACCCTATTCGGTTATAAACCTCGCATGGGTTTAGCAGTCAATAAAATTGAAAAAAGTCAAAAGTAAGAAAGCTTTCAGTAAAAATAAGATTTTTGACTTTTGACTTTTGACTTTTTAGAATCTTAAGAGTATTAAACTCAAAATTCAAAACTCTTAAGGTGCTGCCGCCGCCCTGCGGTTGGCAACAATCAGATTTGCCTGATACTCTGCCGCTTTTTGCTGAGCCTTTGAATGGTTGGGGCTAGTTGACGGCACGGCTCTCATAAGCCCAACCGCTTTCTGCCACTCGCTTGCTACTGCAATCCACTCAGTTTGAGATTGAGCCGTTTGAGCCAAAACTGCTGCCTTCTGAGCGTTGTTAACGCCTTCCCTCCAAGAATCAGGCTTAGGCGCGGCGGCTTTGGGTGCAGGAGATGCTGCCTTGGGTGCAGGAGATGCTGCCTTGGGTGCCGGAGATGCCGGTGCTGCTGTGGTTGTGGGCGGTGTGGGAACCGGGCTGGCGGGCGCAGCAGCAGTAGTGGGAGGGGATTTTGGCGCAGGAGATGCTGCCTGGGGCGCCTCCCCAGATGGGCTGGGAGATGGAGATGTGGCTTTAGACGCAGGAGATGAGGCTTTTTTGGGCGAGGGGGAAGCAGCTTGGGGGGCGCTAGGTTCTGGGTTAGAGCCGCCGCCAAAGGGTAAATTTCCCGTCAAGTAAAGCGCTGCGATCGCCCCCAGAGGAACTAAGATACCGACAGGTATTGCCCATTTGGGGAATTGTTTTTTCGGAGGCGGGGCGATATCTTCCTCGTCGTCTTCCTCGTCGTCTTCTTCGTCGTCTTCTCGATCGAATTCTCCCTCTTGATAATAGTCTTGGCCTTCTGGCTCGTCATCATCTAAGCCTACAGAGTCGTCAGGCATTCCACTATCCGAGGCGTAAGACATTGGCTCGGCAGGCATCAGATCTATTTCATCTTCCCACGCAGGCGAGCTGTCACCTGTTCGACGCCCGTAAACCTTGACAGTGTGAATTGATTCGAGTCCCAAATTCGTCATCCCGCTGCGGATGAAATCTACCAATGCCATTTGACTCGGTACTTTGCCTGACTCCAGAGTTATGTGGAGGCAGCCGTTGTCGCGCGTCACATCGGCGTTGATGCCTTTGGGTTTGAGTGTACGGTTGATGCTAGATGCGATCGCTTGTGGATCGCCCTGCTTGAGAAGTTCCCGCAGGTTCTGTTGTGTCATGGGTAGCGCTCTTTTTTTTGGGGGGGGTGGAGAGCCGGCAAATAATATTAATCGATCGGCGTTCGGCGGCGGACAATATTTATTTACCACATTAACTTCTACTGTGGCATTCTGAGATTATTTCTAGCATCTGTTCAAGACTCTTTGTCCCACATTCCGGGATCGATCGCCAACCGGCTAGCGAAATTTGTTGTAAAAATTTACATTTATCCAGCCCAAAACCTGATATTGGCTTTCCCACAGTCGCCCGCCGCCCCAAATTTTAGATTCTTCTCTAAGCGGGCAAGGCTTTTGTTCTAGCTCCGAGATTGATCCGTGGAGTCAAATCTAAAATCCTTCGACGCGATCGAACACCTCAAATCGAAAAATGGAAAATCGACTTGCTGGCTGCTTGGAGGGCGAGGAGAAGACATCAGCGAAACAAGCTAGAAAGTTCTATTACTTTGGTTTGCAGGGTTGAGACTTCTTCCCGGCCCCGCTTTAAAGAAGCTTCTAACTCCAGCAGCAAAGGCAAACTTTTTTGCAGTTTTTCTAAGCTGGCATTCTTGACTTCTTGGCGAAAATAGTATACTCGTTTCGGATTGCCGAGGTCTAGAGCTTGGGCAATTTTATCATCGCGATCGCCCGCTTGGATCATTGCCTTCACCCACAGCCAAATCCGAAACTTACCAGTCAAGCCTGCCACAATCCTCAAACCAGGCTCGCTCTGGGCAGTTAAGCCCGCCAATAACTCCAAAGCTGCTCCTGTATTGCCCTCGCGAATCGCATCGGCTAGCTGGAAGGTATTCTGGGCGTGACAGTGCACCAGTGCGGCCACTTCCTCCGGGTTGAGAGGTTGGCTGCGGCTGCCGGCAAATAACAGCAATTTTTCGAGTTCGCTGTATAGCTGGCGGGTATCGCTACCGATGGATTCGGCCAAAAGCTCGATCGCCGTAGCGGTCAATTTAACATTCATTTCGGCGGCGACTTGGCGCACTCGCTGGGCTAATTCCTTGTCATTCCAAGGCGGAATCGGTGAAAATTCTCGAAATTCGGCAGCGGACTTGGCGAGTAATTTAGTAGATTTAAGTCGGCTGTCGGGTTTTTTGACGGATGTCAGCAGCAATACGGTGGTAGAGGGAATCACCGGCAGCGCCCGTTCTAGTTGAGCTAAAAGTTCCGCAGAGCACTGCTGGGTTACAGTCGTATTTGCCAGCCAGACAAAACGGCTGCCGGTACCGAAGGGTGGTGTTAAAGCTCGATCGAGTCCTTCAACCACAGCGTCGGCTCGATCGGCAACAATCTTGTCATAGTTAAAACTAGCCCAGTTGGGGTCGAGAACTGTTTGGCGCAAACTTGTGACGGATTGCGCGATCGCAAAGTCGTCTTCTCCCCAAAACAGGTAAATTGGCATATTTCAAGCCCTGGAGCCAAAAAAAATAGATTTGTACGATCGCCAAGTCCAACATATCCTGAATCAGACTGTTGGAAGCCCGCACCATAATATAAAATTTGGTGTGGGAGTATTTCACCGCGAGGAAATCAAGATTGGATGACACTTATCAAGCTTACGTAAATCGGGTGGCGCGAATGACGCTGCTGGACTCCTACAAGTCCCAGGTGGAACACATTCAGGAATCTCCAAAATTTAAGCCTGATGAAGCCGGTCACAGAAATCCTGTACCTTTTCCGGGTTATTCGGTGATTACGCCACCTGCGGGGGAAGATGCAGAAAATACTGCACTTTATAGTAATTTAAACTCAGTGCAACAAAGGCTATTGCAGGAATTCGCGGACGGTGCGCTCGTAGCACTGCCTCCTGATAGCTTCCATTTAACCGTGGCTGATTTGATTTGGAGCAGCGCTTTTCGAGATGCCTCTGAGAAAAATCCAGAATTTGAGGGGCAACTGCGCGAGCGCATGAAAGATGGTTTTGCAGCCTGCAAACCGTTGGCGGGCGGCCCTCCCATACGCTGGACGGTGCTGGGGTTGATGGTGATGACTAGAGCTGTAGGTGTGTGTTTGGCACCGACGGACGAAAACTCTTACAAGCAAATTCTGGAGTTTCGTCGATCGATCTATCAAAATCCCGATCTAATGGCTTTGGGAATTGAACAGCAATATCATTTTACGGCACACATTACTCTGGCTTATTTTGGGGACACCGGGCCGAACCTAGACCGCGGTCATTTTTGTGCCGTGATGTCGGAGTTAAACGATCAATGGCTCGACACACCGCAGGATCTGTGCGTGCACCGAGCCGAACTGCGGAAGTTTGACGACATGACTAGCTACGTGCGGCAACCGGATTGGCCTGTTTTTGAGTTTTGATAACGAAGGAAGAAGGAAGAAGGAAGAGGGAAGAAGGCAGAGGGAAGAAGGCAGATTTTCCCACTGCTTCTATCCTCCTCTCCCTCTCCCGCTCTCCCTCTCTTTTCTGTGCCAACCGTCAAAATACTGCCTTTGACACTCTCCGTGCTCTGGGCGACGGAGATTCTTAATTCAGCGACTGACCTTTAAGCACCGTATCTCTTGCGAGCAATCTTCAAACCTTTCAACCGTGAACAAACACCAATTGACGAGCCTGATTTACAGCAACCTTCTTTGGGTCTATCTCCACTCATGGTACGCTTGATACGACCTAGAGTTTGGGCGTGCCCCGCCCTACTTGATTGATGAAACCAAATTATGTATCTTCTGGTATGAGAATTCGGTGATTCTCTAGCTCTGTTTTACAAGGTTTTCGCTACCCTTTTTTGTGCTTTTCTGAAGCTTTCAGGTTCAAGGGTGCCGACTCAAAGCCGCTTCACAACCGCCCACCTTGGGAATTTCAACCACTTCTATTTTAACTTAAAGCCGTGCTAAATGCAGAGGGTTTTAGACCCAAATTTCCGATAAAATGTTTTAATTATTCTAGCTGGGCAACAAAATCAAGCAAAAAAATCATGAGAAACCAGGAAAAATCATTAATTCTGGTTTTTGACTTTTTGATTAAAAAGTGACTGTACACGTTGTTGGTATTGGTTTAGATGGAGCTGCTGGGCTGAGCTCCTCGGCGCGGCAGGTTGTAGAAATGGCCGCTCTGCTCGTCGGGAGCGATCGGCATTTGAGCTATTTTCCCCAGCAATCCTGCGAGCGCTGGGCGGTGGCAGATTTGACCGAAGCAATTCTGGAAATTCGGCGTTGGTTGGTCGCAGATGCGAATTTAGAAGCAGATGCAGACACTTTTGGGCAGGCATCCACCCCTTCGCCCCAACTTATTGTAATTTTAGTAGCCGGCGACCCGCTGTTCCACGGCTGGGGAAAGTTGCTCATTTCCCAACTGCCGCCGGATAGATTGACATTTCACCCCAATTTAAGCTCCGTGCAGTTGGCCTTTAACCGCTTGCACATCCCCTGGCATGATGCTCATTTTGTAGGTTCCCAGGGACGTTTTTTTGAGGAACTGACGGCAAAACTCAAGCTGGGTGTCGAGAAGATTGCGGTGCTTGCGGACGAAACTCGCACTCCGGCGACTATAGGAAGTTTGGTGAAAGCTCTAGATTTGCCCACACGCTACCAGTTTTGGGTTTGCGAAAATTTGGGTTCGGCAGAGGAGAAAGTGGGTTGCAGGTCTCTGGAAGCTTTGCTGGAAGAGGTTTTTGCACCGCTGAGCGTGGTGGTGCTGCTGCGGGATTTTCCGCCGACAGCACCTTTGGATTTGGGAAAGTTGCCTTTGTTGGGTATTCCCGATGCAGCTTTTATTGGTTGCGGGGACAGGCCTGGTTTGACGGTGGAACGGGAAGTGCGGGTGTTGGTGCTGGCACAGTTGGCTTTGCAACCGGAACAAGTTGTCTGGGATGTGGGTGCTGGTAATGGTTCTGTGTCGATCGAGATTGCTCGTTTATTCCCGCAGTCTGAAGTATATGCGATCGAACAAACGGTTTCTGGTACTTCTGCGATCGAACTCAATTGTCGCCGTTTTGAGTTGCAAAATGTGTTCTCAATTCACGGAACCGCTCCGGAAATCTTGCACCGTTTGCGTCCGCCGCACCGGATTTTGATCGGCGGCAGCGGTGGGGGGTTGACTAAAATTTTGGGCGTTTGCGCGCTGCGGCTGCTCCCTGGAGGGTCAATCGTGCTGCCTTTGGATGTTTTTGAGGATATTGCTACTGTTTTGAGCTGGATTGGCGATCGGGTGCGCCGGGAACCGCACTGGAGTTACCGAATTGTACAGGTGCAGTTATCGCGCTCTGTGTCTGCGGGCACTTTGACTCGTTTTGATGCGTTGAATCCAATTTCGATTGTGACGATCGATCGGCTTTTGGATTGATCTAGAATTTTTAACGCTGTCGCGCATTTAAATTGTATATTTAGGGCGGGCTACAAGAGCCCACGCACTCATTATTTGATTGTTTTTTAGCATCAAATTTAAGTTCCCAACAGCTTATCTGTTTTTTTTGTTCTAGTTCTCGCTTGACTGAATCTAATCTTTTTTTTTACCGCAGAGGGCGCAGAGGGCGCAGAGGAAGAGGGGAAGAGAATTGATACTTTTAAAGGGGTTTGGGGTGTTAGGTTTTAATTTTTAATTAACAAAACTACGGCTGCTGTTGCTAGCAATAACAGAATTCCGGCTGCACCGGCTAAGGGTTTTGTTCCTATTCCTGTGATCCATTCGGGTATGTGGCCTGTGGGGTTAATTGCTTGAGCTGTATCTACGGTAGTTATACCCCAAATCCATCCGGCGTGGAGTCCGATCGCGAATCCTAGACTACCATTGTCGGCGATGCGGGCTAAGATTAAAACCACGCCCATCAGCCACAATCCCGGTAGTTGAGGTAGAGTTTCTTTGGCGGCCCAAATTAGGTGGGCGATCGCAAAAATGAAACTGGCGATCGCACTTGCGGTTAATATTGAGTAATCTTGTTGGAGTAAATTTTGCAAACAACCCCGAAAGATTAACTCTTCTGTGGCGCTAATCCACAAAGCTAATAACAATGTCACCAGAGTTGAAGGCTTCAGGATTGAAGCCGCAGGATTAATGATTGTTTCGCCTGTTTCGGTTGAAACTTGGCTGTTTGATAATTCCAGCCAACCAGCGGTTAATTGCACGCCGAACAAAATAGTTAAGCTGACTACTCCCAATGTTAATCCTAACAGCGCCGATATCAAAGTTGCTGGTTGCAAATTCCAACCCCAATCTGCCAAAGATGCGCCTTCGATCCAAGTTGTCGCCCACAAAATTAGGGGGACAATTAAGTATAGGGAAGCGAGTAAAGGTAGTTTTTTGTTACCTAATGGTTGGGGCGGATGCCATTTTAGGGCGATCGCCAGCATAACTGCTATGGGTAGCCACAAACAAGCCCAAGTTGAGAAAAAAACAATTACTTTGACAATTGCTGGTATTGAGGGCGACAGCAGTCGCAGGTTATTTAGGCTATTCCACATTTAAGCGATTGTCTCAAAATATTGGATTAATATGTAAACCGCAGATTTAAAGCGGATTAACACATATGAACGCAGATGATTTCAAAAAATGAAAGCAAATAAATACAACTCTATTCAATTCGAGTTCTTCGTTGCGGAAATTCCCTCGAATCTATTCTTTAAACATCAGTTGAATTCCCTATAAAATTCGTTACCTGTCAACTGCAAACTGTCAACTGTCAATCGTCAACTGTCAATCGTCAACTGTCAATCGTCAACTGTCAATCGTCAACTTAACGATCGATCCGGCGCTGAATTTGCCTCAAAGATTGGTACATTTCGGGTAAGCGGTTGTACACCGCAGCGGCTTTGAGAAATAGTTTGTGGGGAATTGCTGGAACTCCAGTCACGATCGCACCTGCGGGCACATCGCTGTGAATTCCGGCTTTGGCTGTGGCGATCGCCCCATCTCCAATTTTAGCTTGATTGGCTATTCCCACTTGACCTGCCAAAATTACATTGTTGCCAATTTGGACGCCACCGGCTAAGCCGACGTGGGCTGCAAAAGCGCAATTTTTCCCGATTTGACAGCCGTGACCTACGTGTACTAAATTGTCAATCTTGGTATTTTGCCCGATGCGGGTTTCTCCGACTGCTGGCCTGTCGATCGTGCTGTTGCAGCCCACCTCAACGCCCTCTTCCAATACAGTGCATCCAGACTGCTCCATTTTCACCCATCCTGTGGCTGTCGGCACGAACCCAAAACCTTCGGAACCGATCGCCGCACCGCTGTGAATGACGCAATTTGCCCCGATGCGAGTACGTTCGTGAATCACACAGTTAGCGTGTAAAACTGTATTTTCGCCAATTACCGCATCTGGGTAAATGACGACATTTGGATGAATGCAGACGTTATTGCCGATTTTGACTTTTGCTTGAATAACTGTGTGGGGGCCGATGCTGACATTTTCACCGATTTCTGCTGAGGGGTGAACGGTAGCGGAGGGATGAATTTCGGATGCTGGGCGAAATGGTTGGTAAAAAAGGGCGATGGTTTGAGCAAATAGCAACCGCGGATCTGCTGCGGAAATCCAAGCAATGTTGCGATCGCTGCATTGAGCTTGGAGGCTTTCATCTAAGGGTAAAATTAAAGCTGAAGCGTTGGTAGTGGCTGTATGAGCGGCAAATTTCGCTCCTTCTATGTAACTTATCGTACCTGATTCGGCTTCATCGACTGGGGCGGGGCCTGTAATTTCTCGATCGGCTGCGCTGGAGGCTTTTAGGCTGTGGCTGTTGGCTAAGTTAAGTTTCTCTACTATTTCGCTAAACTGCATAAATAAAAATTTACTGTTAACACCTATTCCTCAAGATGAAAATCATATCATGTTCGATCGATCGACAGTCATAAAAAAAATTGTAGGAATCCAAGAACACTGGGCGGTTGAAACGGCGTTTATACAAACTTTCACCCACTCCAAACGGGTTGAAGACTGGGCGGTTAAATTACGTCATCCTTACAAACAAAAACCCGACGGGAGCGGGTTGAAGACTGGGCGGTTAAATTACATCATCCTCTTAAGTCCGCGGAGGCGGACATTGTTTGTGTAGACGCGGTTTCAACCGCCGTCTGATCTATTGCACTGAAGAGGCTTCTACATCTACGGTGCGGGCTGTACCTTCCGAATAGCTGCTGGTTGGTTCCGAGGCTGATGCTGTCTCTGTTTGACGGGATTTAAAATGGTCGATCGCCATTTGGGACACTTCGGAAATCAGCAATACTGCGATCGCCACATCGTCAATTTGTCCGATCACTGGCAGAAAATCCGGTGCAATGTCGATCGGGCTTACCAGATATGCCACGGTTCCCAGAATAATCCACCAGCGGTACTTGGGGTTGCGGAGCGTTTCGCGGTACCAGTTGTAAACCGATTGTATAGAAAAATTCATGGGGTTGTCCTCTCGTTATATTTTCAATCTTGACAAATTCTCGCTCGAAACGCTTGTGGAGATATCCCCCCTAGGGTTGGGAAGAGAATGCTACTCGCAGGTATTTGGAATTGCTACTGTTGAATTGAGAGAGTTGAGACTTGCGATCGCCCGGATTCAGAAACCGGGTTTTTTGCCGAATCAGCAGGCTGCAACCCTGGATTTTATCGGCTCAATCCGGTTTCTGGGGTTTGATGCGACTGTCTGAGCAGATACGCGGAAATCAACATTGACACATCACAGAATATAGAACCCATTTGAGATATATTCTGCGTAAATCTCAGAAACCGGGTTGATCTCGGTATTTCTCGTCACCCAACCCAAAAACTCGTAGAAACCCGGTTTCTTGCCCCGGGCGTAAATCTCATAAACCGGGTTTCTAGGAGTATTTCTCGTCACCCAACCCAAAAACTCAAAGATGTCAAATGGGTTCTATACATCATGACATACATAGATTTTTTCCCGCTCATCTACTTAGTAGATGAGCTATTTTGAGCGCTGTAACTTTGGTTGGGGGCTACTATTTTGAACAAACAAAACTGTTCTATAAGGAACAGTTTTTTGGTATATTTTTACACCTGTTTTTTTGATAATTAGGATATGGGAACTCGCCCCAATTAGTGACATTTTTATGATTAAAAGTCCGTCAAAACCAACATTTATTCTCTAGTCACTTTTCTTAAACCCTTGTATTTAATCAGTTTCAGCTTTGTTGTGTCTCCGTATGGGTATGAGCATCCGATTTAAACAGCAAATATTTCCACCGATCGCCCTACAAGCAGCCTAAGTACATAAAAACAATTTGAGTATTATAAAATACCCGTAGTCCGAGTTTGGACAGAGCGTTAAGTTCAATCGAAAAAAGGGTACTGTTCACCCGTCTTGAAACACCCATTTTTGGTCGCCTATCGCAATTTCGCAACCATTCGCCAACCAAAAAGGTTCGTTAGCAGCCAGCCTCTGGCCTCCAACAAAAGTACCGTTGGAACTGCCGCTATCGACAAGTTGATATCGCTGTTTCCCAACTTCATCAGTGGCGCGCCGAATCTGGGCGTGGTAGCGGGAACTTTGCGGATCTTGCAATACTAAAGAGTTGGTCGGTTCGCGTCCAATTGTAAAAGGATTTGCCGTTAAACCGATCGCCTGTCCAGAAAATTTGTAGATTAAATATGCAGTGTTTTTGCGATCGCTGCTAGCGAGTACCGTCGGTGCAAGTGAAGGTGAATTTCTCGCAGGTGGGAGACTATTTTGGGCGAGTTGTTCTGTCAGTTGTTGCAAATCGCGATCGAATGATGCGGCTGTTTCGGAAGCTGGAAGACTCGCGGGAGAATGACCTGAAATTAAGTTTAACTGTTGGATGGGGGCTTGAGGTGCGATCGGGCGGCCGGCTTCAGCAATTCTCATTTGCAGGGCGGCCGAATTTTCGGCTTCCTGTCGGGCACTCATTCCCTCAACTTGGCGAATCACTCCGTTAGTTTCCGGGAAGCTGACATCGCCAATTCGCACGTCTTCTAAATTAAAACCCAGGGGATAAAAATCTTGGACGCGATCGAGCAAATTTTGGCGCAGCAACAGCCGGCCCTGAGTGATAAGCTGTTGTAAGGAAAATTGCCCGATCGCCAATCCCATGCAATCCTTAACTGCACTTGCTAAAGCTGCGATCGGATCGGACAATTCTAAAGCTACCCGTTTCGGATCTATAACTTGATAAATAACCGTCAAAGTCGCATCAATTAAAAATCTATCCTTAGACAAGAAATCACCGTGGGACTGCACGTCTAAGTTGCGGAGTTTCGTATCTACGAGGACAATTTGACACTGTTCCAGCAGGGGAAGGGCGAAGCTGAAATGACGCCCGGATTTCAGGGTACGCACGGCGCGGCCGTTTTTGACCAACAAACCTGTGTAACCCGCCCCGATAAAGTCCATGCTAAACCCGGCCCAGCGTTCTGGAGTGACGGTTTGAATCAAGGGGGAGGCGTTGTTCATGGGATGCAGTTGAGGGAGGGATGATTCTACTTTTAGGGTAACAAATTGCTGGCGATCGGGCGATCGGTGTGCCGGTTCCGCAACTTCTATACTGTACGCCTCCACGACTCCCCATTCAGCACGTACTGGATCTAGCTTGTATCTAGAATTTATTTGCTACACTTGATGAAGTTATCGGTCAAAGGCAATCTTCAGAAAAGGCGATCGCAACCAAATAGTAAAATCACCTTGAAAAGTAAAAATTACGTTATATTAAATCGCCTATAATATAACCAACAATTCTCCTTTAATATGCCATGCAAATTGTTTTGTCACCTGAAGTCGAAGCCCTCGTGCAGCGTCAACTCACGACTGGCAAATACAAAAGCGCGATCGAAGTTATCCTAGCAGGTATTCAACTGCTTGAACAGCAAGAAGATATTTATCAAGGGCGACTCCTAGAACTCCAAAAAGACGCGCTGATTGGCCAAGAAGCGTCTCAACGAGGTGAAGTTGTAGATGGCGCTACAGCCCTAGCAAAAATCCGCGCCAACCTGCGATCCCGGTACAATTCCTCAGAAGCATGACTCCTAAATTTCGCATCACCGAGCCCGCAATTCAAGATATCGAGCAAATTGCCGACTACATCGCTCGTCAATCAGGATTCGATACAGCCGATCGCTTTTTAAGCAATCTAGATGCAAAATTTGCCAAAATTGCTCTGTTTCCGAACCTGGGACGACAACGAGACGAGATTTTACCAAGTCTACGCAGTCTCTCGGTAGATAACTATCTCATACTCTATATGGCGATCGCGACTAAATAGTAAAACAAGCTTGACAATCATTAGGAATTAAAATTTAATAACTTAAGCAACGTTTCCATCTCAATCCTTGCCCGCAGACTGTCTAGGCATGACAATGCCGAACTTATTGAATTTTCATTCCTTAGCTGCCACTGGATATCGAATCACTAGCTTGCGATCTGCCTGAAACCCTTATTCTACGCCGGAAAATCAAAAACTGTCCGAAGGATCGATGTTACAAAAATAAAAACTATAATGGTTGCGAGACTTTGAAAAAGTAAGTATAATGTTCCTCAAGTCTTTATTCACCGCTATCAAATTTAAGGAAATATAGATATGGCTGGCAACAACGTTTATATGGGTTCGGGTAACTCCGGTAATTATAACGAATCAATCCAAGGCAATTACATACAAGGTAATTGCATAAATATCGATCGGGATTCATCTCAAGCAGCAGCTAAAATTCAACAATTATTAATCAAGCTTCAGACAGAGGGCTACACTCCACAGGATGCTCAGCAGAAAATCGCTAGTGACTTAGTATCTCAGGCTAATAAAGATTCTCAATTTAAAAGCTGGTTAGTCGATTTTGCACATTATGTAAGTGATGCTGGTGCTAATGGTCTGATTGGTGAAGCAGCGGTAAATGTGGTTAAGCTAGCGCTGGGGCTGTTAGGTATTCCTCTGTTTTAAAGGACTCATAAGCTGTCGCGCATTTAATCTAGGCAGCCCGGTTTATTAAAATTATTATAGGGTGGCATCCAGCCCACCCTAAGAGTTAAAGTTTTCTTCAGCTCAGCTTATTCAGCCAAACAATGACAGGTAAAAAAAAACCAATATTTAACATATTCAACAATTCAATATCTAGGCTGCGAAGAATTAAAAAGCAAGGATATTACTTCTTTTTTAGTGTATTACTGGGATTAATCGGTATTTTATTTTTTTGCACGGGCGTTTTAACTATAACTAGGTTTATAGTTAGCTGTGTAGCCTTTGGGGGGTGTAAATTTTTATGGTTTTTAGCTGTTAATCATCCCCAAGAATCAGAAGCCCACTTTGAAGACAATAGCAAAATTGGCGATCGCAATATTCACATGAATGGTGGCAATTATAACCAATCTATTCAGGGCAATTATATCCAGGGAGACTATATAAAAATACAAGATTGTTACATAAACACCAATCAGGAATTATCTGAAGTAGTCGCAGAGTTTCGGGATGTTGTGACTCAACTTAAAAACCAGGGATATAGTGCGGAAAAAGCTGAGGTGCAGGTAGCTAAAGATTTAGAAGAAGAAGCCCGCAGTAACCCAAAAGTCAAAAAAAGACTATTTAAGTGGAGAAAGTCTTTAAATAATCCATCCAACACTAGAATAAATGATGAAGCTGATGCAGCTAGAGAAGTTATTAAATATGCTGTTAATTCTCAATATAGTTCGTCTGCTAAATCCACTTATGTGGCATCTGGAAAGTATTATAAGTTATCTAGCCTGCTCGAAGCTCGAAAATGGAAAGAAGCTGATGAGGAAACAGAGAACCTTATATTAGATATACTAGGGAAAGAACAAAGAGAGTTCCGGTCTATTTTCAACTTATTATCGGGTTCTGATATTGAAATTTTACCAGGTAAAGACCTCAATATTATAAATAAACTATGGAAAGATAATAGCAATGGACGCTTTGGCTTTAGCGTGCAAAAGTGTATTTGGGAAAGCATTGTTGGCACTGAATCTGACGAAGAAAACTATTATCCTTATCCGCAATTTAATGAGCATTATAAGCAGTTTGGCAAGCGTGTTGGCTGGTATGTAAAGGGTGATTGGATATACTACTCTGATATTAAACATTCTTCAACATCTCTACCTGGGCATCTTCCAATCAAAGTGATGTTAACGATACATTCTAAAAAATGCGACTGCGATAGCTCGATTTTTAGTGTTTTCATGAAGCGTCAATATTACTCGTAATTGAAATAATTAAGTTATTTTGTGTAGAGCTAGTAAAGTAAGTGCGCTCGCCCTTTCACCACCAATCTAATTAAATTACGCACGAGTACAGCTATCCCGTAGAAAATCGCCCTTTTCTTCCCAAAAACGATCGCCCTTGTCGCAACATTAACCGAGTGCTAAAATGATTTTAAAATCAACAAATCCCAATAAAGTCCTATGCCATCACCCTTTCCCGGCATCGACCCCTACTTAGAACACCCCGATTTCTGGCAGGAAACTCACAATCGGTTAATTGTGGCGATCGCCGACTACATCATGCCTCAAATTCGGCCCAAAATCGTACCGCCTAGCTGATGTCCAAATATCAAACCAGCAAACTTTTTTTCCTGATGCTGCCAATTGTGAGCCATTGCCCTAAAACCGATATCTTGAGTAAACAATACTCTCCCTAACGCAGTCGCACGTTCCAAAAGTTCGTCATCCGGCAATTCTGTCGCACCATCTTCGATCGCACTCAAAACATCCACACCGCGACGGCGCAACTGTTCGGTAATTGCTTGCGGAATGTGAACATCCATGTACAGAGCAATTGCCACTTATAACAACCCCTTAGCTCGCATTCTCACGAAAAATGGTGAACGCGAAAGCAAAGAGTTTTCCTGTTGTACCTGCTCCCATTCCATCCGAATTTCCCGATCAATTTCTGCTTGAAAGTCGAAGTAATAAGCCATCGCTGCATGAGCCTCTGACTGCATCAAATAAGGATGCTGGCGGCATATTTCCTCCACTGACCAACCGTAAGCTAGATAATCCATGACAATCTGAGCAACCCGCACGCGCGGTATCCGTTGCAACCGTGCGGGTTGACCCGCTACTTTCTCGATATGAGGATAAATTAAAGCTGATGTCATTGCTTTTTAGATCTATCTCTACAGGAGCTTAGCATCAATATTATAACACTCAACCAAAATGAAAAGAATAAAACAGTCGATCGCCCTTTACGTGCAAAAAACGATCGTCGAAGTAAGGTTCGCACCCAGAGAAAGTCAAGGTTTAGTCTCACGTTGCGCGGACTTCGTTTGACTAGAAGCGATTTCAATCGCCGAATCATCAAGCCGGTAGCTTCACCAAAAAAGCCACACACTCCACATGAGAAGTCTGAGGAAAGAAATCCGCAGGCTGCACTCGCGCTAACTGATAATCCCCATTTTCGCACAAAATCTTTAAGTCGCGAGCCAAAGTCGCAGGCTTGCAGCTAACATAAACAATCCGATTCGGTTTCATTTCCTTGATTGTTTCCAACACCGCCCGATCGCACCCTTTTCTCGGCGGATCTAGCAGCACAATATCCGGTGTCAGTCCCAGGGAAGGCAGCAAATTCTCTACAGTTCCTACCTGAAAATCGACATTTTTTAAGTCATTTAATTCAGCATTTAATTTAGCTTGCTCGATCGCAGCAGGTTGCACTTCTAAACCGATCGCAATTTTGACTTGCTTGGCCACCGGTAAAGTAAAAGTCCCAATTCCGCAGTAAGCGTCCACCAATACCTCGCTTCCCTGCAAATTCAACTGCCCAACTATCACCTGCAACAAAGCCTCAGCAGCCTCTGTATTTACCTGGAAGAAAGTATCTGCCCTTAGCTGAAAGTTCAAACCCGCAAACTTTTCTCGCAGATAAGACTGGCCGGCAATGCAGCGAGTTTCCGCACCAAAAATCACATTAGTTTGAGCTGAATTTACATTCAAACAAACACCTACAAGTTCAGGATATTGTTTTAGCCACTCAGCGGCTTGTGCTTCAATTCCCGGCAACTCTCCGGTGCGAACTATTAAAGTTAGCAGCATTTCTCCCGTGCGCCGTCCGATTCGCAAGGACAAATGACGCAATTCTCCTGTATGTTTCTTTTCGTCGTAGACTGGCCAATCTCTCCAGTGGATGTCTTCTTTGATTTCTTTTAATAATGGATTGAGGCGTGGATCTTGCACCGGACACTGATTTAGATTGACTAATTTGTGGGTGCTTTTTTGATAGTAACCTGCTTGTACTTGACCAGTCGCAGAAATTGCTACGGGATACGTCGCTTTGTTGCGGTATCCCAAAAATTGGGGAAATTCTTCGATTTTTCCAGTTAAAATTTCATCGACTTGCACATCGCTAAATCCGCCAATTCGTTCTAAGGCTTGAATGATTTGATTTTGCTTGGCTGTAAGTTGATGTTGATAGTCTACGTGTTGCCACTGACAGCCGCCGCATTTGTCGGCGACAATGCAGTTGGGTCGGATGCGGTGTTCGGATGCTTCCAGAAGTGTGTCCAGCTTACCTGTAGCATAGGTTGATTTGACTTGCACGAGGCGCGCGAGGATTAGATCGCCCGTTACGGTATCGGGCACAAACACCACTAATTCACCAAAACGACCAACTCCGTCGCCGGTGTCTGCCAAGTCGGTAATCTCAAGCTCAATCAGTTGACCTTGCTGGCAAGGGTTTGCCACTTTCGTCGAGTTTCGGGTGGGGAATTTAGATTTGGTCACAAGTAGTCGTGGTAGGATTTAATATGTTAATGCAATATTGATCTCTTTTTTGAGAGATCGATCGTACCGAAGCGAGGCGTAAGCCATCCCACTCAAGCTCAAGTGCAGGAAGTCTTCGTGCTTCCGAACCCCTGGATGCTACAGCCAAAGCTTGCAAAGAGAGAACGTTGTCCTCGATCGAGCCTGTGCGATATGCTATTGGGGCTTGATGGGCCAAAACTCGTCAAACAGTCTAAATGTCTGCCGACATCCAAACTCTCGATCGCAGTTTTTGAATTTCTCCCAGAGTACCTTGGGACACAAGGAAACTGGCTTAGTCACTAAGCATAACGCTTGCGGAGGTTGACCGCCTGCTTCTGGACTCGATTAATGTTAGCAGCAAGGTAAGTCGCCGAAGCAAGAATCTCATCTTTAACAGATGGGAATGTCAATCAATCTTTTCCTCAAATATCCTCAAATTTGAATAACAATGAGCGTAGTTAGCCAATTTATTCTCCAAGCCGATGACGAACTTCGTTATCCCAGTACCGGCGAACTCCAAAGCATCAATGATTTTTTTAAGACGGGAGAACAGCGGGTGCGTATTGCTACTGCGCTTTCTGACAGTGAGAAAAAAATTGTTGAAGAAGCTAGCAAAAAACTTTGGAAAAAACGCCCTGATTTTATCTCCCCTGGCGGCAATGCTTACGGCCAACGCGAACGCGCTTTGTGTCTGCGCGATTACGGCTGGTATTTGCGCCTGATTACCTACGGTATCTTAGCTGGTGACAAGGAGCCGATCGAAAGTATCGGTTTGATTGGCGTTCGGGAAATGTACAATTCTCTGGGCGTTCCTGTTCCTGGCATGGCTGAAGCTATTCGCTGTTTGAAGGAAGCTTCTTTGGCTTTGCTCAATCAGGATGATGCTAGGGAAGCTGCTCCTTATTTTGATTATGTCGCTCAAGCAATGTCTTAATTGCTTTTGTGGCAGATGTGGCGGAGCATTTGCGCGTGATTTTGGGGTAAATTTGTCTCGTAATTGCTCGCAAATGTTTCGCTTCTGTTTTAGACACGGAAATCTGCCGAGTTTCTCCTAGGAAGCAAGGCTGTTTAAGCTTTCCCAGATTTCGAGAGTGTCTTGTCTTTCAATGCACATTTGATTTAAAAAGTCAAGTGTTTGTTGGAGATATTGTTTCTTGAATTTCCGGCTGTCGTGGCGAATGGATGTTGTCAGTTGCGAGAGTTCCGAGAGGGTGGGGGAAGTTTGAATTTGATGGGCGATCGCGTTTTGCCATTCTTCCAGCCTGCGGTAGGAGATAAATTGTCCGCCTTTGTCGAGCCGATGCACAAACACCACGTTAGCCCAAGATTCGACTCGCTTAATTAGATTTTGGCTGATTTTCAGCATTTGGGCGATCGACCTCACGGTGATGCGGAGTTTTTTAGATGGTTGGATGCGCCGAAATAATGGTGTCATGGTTTTTATTTACTACCCTGTTCCAACATTGTAACACAGCATCTTAAGTTTGCAACTTAAAATATAAAACTAAAAAGTCTGGCGTGATACCTTAGCTTTATGGCGTGATAGCGTAGCTTTATGCAGATAGGGGATGACTAATGGTTGTAGCAGAAGCTAAACGAGAAAAAGAATACCTGAGACGAAGATTTAGTGACACCGGGCTACGGCGGTTGGGTAAATTTTTGCGATCGTGGCGGGAAGCTAGGGGCTGGAGCGTTCACGAATTGAGCGAACAGACCAAGCAGCATGAGGTTCAATTCTATACTCTAGCAGGAGAGCCTTTGCCGAAAGTTTTGGGGGTCAGCATTGCAGGGATTTCGAGAATTGAAAATGGCTATTACAACAAGCCAGCACCGGATCTTTTGTGGCTGTTTCTCGATGTTCTCGAACCGGTTCACCCGATTGAAGAGCGTTTGCTGACTTTGGAAGACTTGCTGTTGATTGGAACTGAGTTTTGGAATCCAAACGTTGAGGCTTAGCCGTAAAATGTCAGGACTCTCTAACAAGACTGTGGTAGATAACCGGCAGGAATTGCGTCCCGTTCGCTTCACTGAGACGGGACCGATGCGTTTGGGCAAGATTTTGAAAGTAGCAAGACGGGAAACTGGTTGGTCTGTTAGCGAAACAGAGTTCAAAACAAAGGGCTATGAAGAAGCGCTGTTCACGGCGACAAATCAACCCGTACCTAGAGATGTGGGTATTAGTGCTGCGACAGTCAACCGTTACGAACGCGGGAAGTTGGATAATCTAGATTGGCGATCGCTCTCTCTGTTATGCTTTGTCCTCAAGCCGATCGATCCCATAACAAATCAACCCCTCGAACCCACAAACGCCCTTTACATCGCCTGCGAACATCCGCCATACAACGACGCGCAGCTTTACGAGGAGTAGACTAATACTGACCGCCTTTATTGTTGAGAAATTACAGCTTTGGCGGTGTTGCTCAATGCAAGTATTAAGTCAGGAACTCAGGTCTAAAGACACCCTCGCTTGCAAGAGTAATCGAGTAAGCTATTCTGACCAGCCTAAGACTTTCGAGGTCTACGTTATTCGGGTCACGATACCGGAGAATGCGACGCTAGTTTTCCGCTCTATCGCCAGTAGTTAAACAGTCTTAAAGTCACTGAGACAGTGCTGCTGGCCTCACAAGCCCCTATAACATTGACCGACAAGCGAACATTACCCCGCAAGGGAGCCCAACAAAGGCAACCATTATGCGTACAGGACTGGAAGATTTGAAATGGTAACTGTCCCGTTGAAAGTGCAACACAACAGCACACCGAATTAACCAGTTCCAAGGCGGTAATGGAAAGATTCAACGCGGTTGAAACCGCCTGGTCGTTTCCCTCTCAGGACTAAAGTCGCTGAGTTTCCCACTTACCGTATTTCTTTTACGACCGCCGAAACCCCGAAGGCTAGTTCTAAATTTTGAGAAATGATACCGATATTCCCCTATGAAAGCAACCCCAGCAACTTTGCTGAGTTTCTGCTAGGAAGCAATGCTGTTTGAGCTTTCCCAGATTTCTAAAATATCTTGTCTATCAATGCACATTTGATTTAATAAGTCAAGGGTTTTTGGGAGATATTGTTTTTTGAATTTCCGGCTGTCGTACAGAATTGATGTTTTGAGCTGCGAGAGTTGCGATAGGGTTGAGCAACTTTGGATTTGATGGGCGATTGCATTTTGCCATTCTTCCAGCCTGCGGTACGAGATAAATTGTCCGCCTTTGTGATGGTGCACGAACACTACGCAAGCCCAGCACTCCACCCGCTTAATCAGATTTTGACCCATTTTCAGGAATTGGGCGATCGATCGCGCGGTGATACGGAGTTTTTTCGAGGGCATGATACGGCGAAATAGTGCTGTCATGGCTGTATACTCAGGGATTGAGATGCAAGTTCTGTTTAGACTCAATTACATATTACTCTATCTCAGATTCTTATCTCACTTATGAAATAAAAGTTAATTTAAACTCAGATATTGCTCGTACAACCCTCAATCATTGATGCTGTGCTAGTTTGAGAGTTAACCTAGGTGGAAAAAATGTCAGCACTCTCTAACAACGCTGTGGTAGATAACCGGCAGGAATTGCGTCCCGTTCGCTTCACGGAGACGGGGCGGATGCGTTTGGGTAAGATGTTAAAGGCTGCAAGACATACAAAAGGTTGGTCTGTTAGCGAAACGCAGTTCAAAACAAGGGGGTACGAAGAGGCGCTTTTCATCGCGACAAATCAACCTGTACCCAAAGATGTCGGTATCAGTGCCGCCACAGTCAACCGTTACGAACGCGGGAAGTTGGATAATCTAGATTGGCGATCGCTCTCTCTGTTATGCTTTGTCCTCAAGCCGATCGATCCAGTGACCAATCAACCCCTCGAACCGACAAACGCCCTTTACATCGCTTGCGAACACCCGCCGTACAACGATGCGAAGCTTTACGAAGAGATTACCGACTCTTAAGTTGCTTTGTCCCGCCCTTTTGCTTAGCAATTGAAGCTTTAGCTTACTGCTACATAGCCTCTAACTCCTAAACTTGGATCTTCGGTTAGTTTTTATGTGACTTTTAGTTTATGACCTATAGGACTGTAAAATGCCGGGATTTCTTGACTTTAAGGCTGTAGTCGAGCAGGAAAAGCTGCGTCCTGTGCGATTTAGCGATACGGGACGCGGTAGACTGGGAAAGCTTCTGAAAGCAGGTAGAGAGCTTCGAGGTTGGTCAATTATTGAAACTGAAATGGTGACAAAAGAATATGAGGCGGCTTTGTTTCGGACAGCCGGAGAACCTGTACCGAAAGATGTCGGTATCAGTAATGCGACTGTCAGCCGCTACGAAAGAGGGAAGTTAGAAAGCTTGGATTGGCGATCGCTCTCTCTGTTATGCTTTGTCCTCAAGCCGATCGATCCTGTGACAAATCAACCCCTCGAACCGACAAACGCCCTTTACATCGCCTGCGAACATCCGCCGTACAACGACGCGCAGCTCTATGAGTAGTTGATATCTGAACTGATTAAACCAAATTAGTTAGATTTGGAGTTTTTAACCGCAGAGAGCGCAGAGGGCGCAGAGGAGGATAAATGAGAGAGATTAATCATTCTGATACCAACGGATTTGATATTAAGCATCGCCTTTTTGCTTCGCTAGTAAAGCCTTAGCTTTTTGCCACAAAGCCTCTAACTCTTCGGGCGGATAATCGGATAAAGGTCGATCGCACGCAGCCTCAACTTTAGCAAACCGCTGTACAAAGCGATCGCTCGTTCCCTGCAAAGCAGCCGACGCATCTAAATCGTACCAGCGAGCTAATTGAACCAACACAAACATAATATCCCCCAACTCGGACTCCTGCGCCGCCCGATCCTCGTGTTTGAGAGCGTGTTCAAATTCGGCCATTTCTTCATGAAACTTATCCCAAACACCGTCTACACTGTCCCAATCAAAACTCACCTCCGCGGCTTTTCGAGAGATTTTCGCGGCGGCGGCGATGGGCGGCAAAGTGCTCGCATAACGGCTCATTTTTGAGGCTAAAGTTGCTGGGTTCTCCGCAGTTATGCCTTTTTCTGCTGCTTTAATTTTTTCCCAGTTTTCGTTCACTTCATCCACGCTGTTAATCTCCGCATCCCCGAAGACGTGGGGATGGCGGCGAATCAGTTTTTCGGTAATCCCCGCAGCGATTTCGGCGATGCTAAATTGTTCTGATTCGCTGGCAATTTGTGCTTGCAAAATTACCTGTAATAGCAAGTCGCCCAATTCTTCAACGATCGCACTTTTGTCTCCTTTGCGAATCGCGTCGGCGGTTTCATAGGCTTCTTCAATGATGTGAGGAATCAGAGTTTGGGGAGTTTGGGCTAAATCCCAAGGACATCCGCCGTCTGGCGATCGCAATTTAGCTACAACTTCTATTAGGTTTTCGAGTGCTACGAGCGATCGACTTTGGGAATTAGACATCAGAATTTACCTATTAGATTTGCTAGATGTGCGGCGGGGAGCTTTACTTTTGCGCCTCTTAATAGTCTTAGGAGGACGCAACCCGCTAAATCCTTTCTTTTTGAACTGTTTGTAAGCCGAGCCACCCCAATCACTCAGATAGTGGCTCATCGCGCCCAATTCAAGACCGATGTAGATGGCTATAATTTCGATATAGTGTGCCAAGATCGATCGACCGTAATCCAAAACCGCATCCTGCCAATTCCCGGCTAAGTTGCCAATTTTTTCGGCGATCGTCAATCCCAACACTCCCACAACCGCGATCCAGGTAGCGAGGTACAAGATTCGCAAAGCAGTGCCAATCAGCGGCCCGTGAGACCAGACAGAGCGGTGGCGCAGGCTTTTTTGGTAGGGTAGCCAAATAAATTTGAACCATCCCCAGCGCTGATACTGACAAGAGTAGATATCTAAATCAGGGCCAAACATCAGTCCGCCGACTAAGAAGCTGCCGGAAACGAGCAAAGTCAGGCTGCTGCTTTGAGTATGGCCAAAGGTGACTCCTGCCACCAAGGGCAAAGTCCATAGAGTTATTCGATCGTGCGTGCGGCCAGAGGGCATTAAATGTTTATGATTTTTTTAGTTGATCTTTCTGGGATACTGTGATATGATAAATCCCTGTAAGCGCAATCGGGCGATTAGCTCAGTGGTAGAGCGCCTGCTTTACACGCAGGATGCCGTAGGTTCAAATCCTACATCGCCCATACTCAATTGAAAAGCTGTTGCCAAGGGCTTGAAGAGAAGACGGCGGTTAAAACCGCGTCTACACAAACGAAGTCCGCCTCCGCGGACTCAAGAAGGTAAGGTAATTTTAACAGCCCAGTCTTCAACTTAAAGACGTGGGTTTTGTCTTTATAGACGCGGTTTCAACCAGTCTTTTTGAACCAAACTTAACATTTTGTGGCGGATGTCTCACAAGTTGGCACCCAATGCTGGAAAATTAATTCATTGATTTTCCTTTTTAACATCGCGTATATGAAGCCTAAAATAACTAGCCCGATCGCCTGGAAACAAGCTGAACTACTCATGCAGCCTGCCATGATCCGAGTCCTCGACAACATCCGCAAAGAACTAGAGGAGTCAGTCTGGAAAGGAACTTATCAAGAAGTACAGGTTCCGATTCCCGGATATCAACTAATTTTAGAGCATCAAGGCGAGCAAAGATCCGTGGATATTTGGGAACTTTGCTATCGAGTCTGCTTTGTCAACTACCAGCCAGCCCATACTCCAATGCAGAGTCAGGAAGTCATAATTGACACTGTTTTGATTGATGAGGACACTGGCGATGTAGATTGGAATTGTCTTGATGCTAAAGCTAGTCAATTAATCCAAGAAGTCTTTGCTAATTTGAATCATTAACTATAGTAACAAAAACGGTTCGTAGTGTGTCCTGGCGTCCGCTCTTAGACTGCGGACTAAAGTCCACACTACGAGCCAATTTTATAGTTGTCAATCGACCGGACACGATATCATTAGTCATTAGTTATTAGTCATGGCTAGTTGGAAACTGTTTTTTTTCAGGACAAGACTTGGTTACACACCGGAGATTCTGTAAAAAACCCAGTTTCTTGGCCTGCGAGTGCGATCGCAAACTCAAACTCAAACCCAGCATTAATCATTCAATACACAGTCAAATCTTAAATTTCAAATCCTATGCTAATTCAAGAATTGCACGACATTCAAGCCGCCGCCGGTGCTACTTTTGCCGAGTTAGCAACCACACAAACAGTCCCCATCAGTTTTGGTAACGACGCAGCCGCCATCGCAGCAACCAAACAAAGTGTAGCTTTGTGCGATCGCACTCACTGGGGACGCATTCAAATCTCCGATAGCGATCGCCTGCGGTTCCTGCACAATCAAAGTACCAATAACTTTAACATACTCAAACCCGGTCAAGGTTGCGACACCGTTTTCGTCACATCTACAGCTAGGACGATCGACCTCGCGACAGCCTATGCTACAGAAGATGCTGTAATCTTGCTCGTTTCAGCCAACCGCCGCGGCCAATTACTCGAATTGCTTGATCGCTACATTTTCCCAATGGATCGCGTAGAATTAACAGACATAACCGATACAACCGTTGCTTTCAGTCTCCTCGGCCCCGAAAGCACTCAACTACTAGAAAAACTCGGAGTTACCGAACTTGATCATACAGCTTATGCTACCCACAAGTCGATCGACCTTGCCGGTATAGAAGTCAGAGTTGCGATTGGTAGCGGTTTAGCCACTCCTGGATACACATTAATTGCGTCAGCAACCGATGCAGCCCGCTTGTGGACTGAATTAGTCAAAGCTGGGGCTGTACCAATGGGCGATCGAATTTGGGAACAACTACGCATCGAACAAGGACGCCCCGCACCAGATTTTGAACTCACAGACGATTACAACCCCCTAGAAGCGCGCCTGTTACACACAATTACCTACGACAAAGGCTGCTACATAGGCCAAGAAACAATTGCCCGTTTGAACACTTATCAAGGAGTCAAACAGCAACTTTGGGGCGTGCAATTAAACGGCGTAGTTGAACCCGGAACAGTCATCACAATCGGAGAAGAAAAAGTCGGCAAACTCACCAGTTTTACCAAAACCGAATCCGGCTTTTTTGGTCTTGCTTACATCCGCACCAAAGCCGGAGGCGAAGGACTAAAAGTGCAGCTAGAAGAAATTACCGGAGAAATAGTAAACGTACCCTTTCTAAGCTTGTAACTATAAGTTCATAGTCAGGTTCGTAGTGAGGACTTTAGTCCGCATCCATGAAGGACTAAAGTCCTCACTACAAACCTAGATAGCCTGATTAAGTTCATAGTCAGGTTCGTAGTGAGGACTTTAGTCCGCATCCATGAAGGACTAAAGTCCTCACTACAAACCTAGATAGCCTGATTAAGTTCATAGTCAGGTTCGTAGTGAGGACTTTAGTCCGCATCCATGAAGGACTAAAGTCCTCACTACAAACCTAGATCGCCTTATTAAGTTCATAGTCAGGTTCGTAGTGAGGACTTCAGTCCGCATCAATCAAAGGACTAAAGTCCTCACTACGAACCTAGAGTGCGTGTTTTTTCAACATATCAAATAATGACATAATCATCGCTCAAAATCGCTTGACTCACCTGCGGTTCCGGCTCAATCGGGTCGCTGTAATAAGCATCAATATGTTTAATAAAATTTTCCCGATAAACTTTGAGATGCGAATTCAGTGCTTCGATATCCTGCTCTCCAGTGGCGTAATTGCTATTGTTCCTAAATAAACCAGATTCCTTAACAAAAGCCATATCAATTTGCCACAAAGCTGCATCAATCGGGCGATAAGCCAAATCAACAATATCGTAAGCTACGAATCCTTGCGACTTCATAAAACTCATTATCTCATGCATCTGACCAAACAAAGTAACTTCTACAATTACATATTCAGTTTGCTGTAAAATCTCAGTCGCACCCGCTAAAACATCTAATTCCTTACCGTCTACATCAACTTTAATTAAATACGGGCCTGAAAAATTTCTTTCCCTACATATGTCATCCAATGTAATTGCTCGAATATTTCTCAAATAAGGATTACTGCTATCAGTAATCGCATTTTGCGAAATCGAAGAGTGCACCATACCTGGATTGACGCTGAGAGTTAAAACTCCCGATTCTTTGGCCGCAGCCGCCATGATGTATTCTGCACTTTTGAGCTTGCGGCAAATTTTGGCTAGGTAAGGTTCATTTTCGGCGATGGGTTCAATTAGCAAATGTCGCGCATTGGGGAAGGTTTCGTAAAGGTTAAAAGTTCCCAAAGCTGCGCCGACATCAATCACAGTTTTTGGCTCAAAACCTAATTTCTTGGCCAGCACCAAGCTTCCTGTCATTGAGTTTCTCTGAATTCCCTTTTGTTGTTCGCTCATAATTTTTATCCTGATTTCTATAAGGTTATTGTAATTATTGTAGGGTGCGTCAGGTCAAAATATTACAATCGCAAACTAAGAATTTGCGCCCTGACGCACCCTACTGTTAGCTACTATTTCGCCGACTTCTGCCCCTTTTTTTCCGATTCTACAGATTGCAAAGCTTCGTCAAGAATTGCCCGCGCTTCTTCAGCTTTGCCCCTAGCTTCTCGATAGCGGACATTAGCTTGAGCGAAGTTTTTGAGAACCTTGAAACCGTCTTTCAGGCGACCAATTTCTTCGGCACTCACAGCCTCATCTGTAAACAAAATATCGATCGCCTCCCGGATTTTGAGGGCTTCTTCACGGGATTCCATTACCTTCAATTTGAGACTTGCCAAATTGCTCAAAATCTGCACCGCTTCAGTAATTGCGTCGTCCCCGTCAGACACAGTAGCATCTTCGATAACTTCCACAAACTGCTTGGGCCCAAATCCTTCTGCGAGCTCTGTAGGTAGCTTCCCTTCATCCATCAACAGCATCAGCCGATCCATTGCTTCTTCCCGGGCTTTCGCTGAATCTTTCCCTTTGACAGTTAAAATAATTTCGGGGCTTTGAGGAAGTGTATAACGAACCATAATTTGACCACAAGTATGCGAAAACAATTCAATGATATTTTATCAAAGATTCGATCGCCTGTTGCAGCAATCGATCCGCCCCTGACCAACCGCTTGCCAAAAGTTGACACATATACACTCAAAAGGAACCCTCGACCATGAAAGATAAAATTCTTAACTTTCTCAACTTGATTCTAGTCGCTGATGTATTTTTTGTATTGGCTATTTTTGCATGGTTTGCGATCGCCGTTGCAGGGCGATCGACTGGCGTGAATCTCGGTTTCGATTTGTGGTACAGTCTGTGGCAGCCCGTATTCAATCCTGCCCTCGGCATTCTCATGGGCGGTGCAATTCTCAGCGGCATCATTAATCAAATTTCTAAACGCCTCAATCCCAAGTAGAATTGATGTTGTATTTGAGACGGTGATTTGGGACGCTACGAAAGTTAGTCGATCGAACTTGTGGAGTGCGTCAGAAATGAGCCACTCAATTAGGTCGATAAACCTTGACAATACATATAGCGGTTCTCAAAAAAGTGAGGATAGCCGAATGCCCAATGCCGAATGCCCTATGCCCTATGCCCTATGCCCTATGCCCTATGCCCTATGCCGGATAGTACCTCATCTTTCTGAGAAAGGCTATAAGTATGTCATTGCTAGTACAACGAAGTGAAACGAAGCAATCACAAAGGTTATCATAGCTTTACATTCTGTAACAGATTAAAGTTTATTTGTACCTACTTACCTCGCAAATCAGGATTCGACGCATCGGATCTAAAAATATCAACCATGTTCTGAGGAACAAAAGTCTGGCTTAATTATGGGAGAACAAAAATGTATCGGCATTCTCACCAGCGGGGGTGACTGTGCAGGCTTAAATGCCGTGATTCGAGCCGTTGTTTACCGCGCAACGGAAACTTATAATTGGAAAGTGATGGGCATTCGTCAAGCCACCAAAGGGTTGATGAGTCGCCCTCCCGAAGCAATGGCCTTGAATGTGGAGAAAGTAGACTCCTGGCTCACCATTGGCGGTACGATGCTAGGAACTACAAATGAGGGCAACCCTTTTGCCTTCCCGATGCCTGATGGGAGTTTGCGCGATCGCTCTGATGATATTATCGAAGGCTATCATAAACTCGGGCTGGATGCCTTAATTGGCATTGGTGGCGACGGTAGTCTCGCGATTCTCAGAAAGATTGCCAAAGCAGGCAATTTGAATTTAGTAGCTATTCCTAAAACTATTGATAATGATGTCGGTATTACCGAGCGTTCGATCGGTTTTGATACTGCTGTCAATATTGCCACAGAAGCACTCGATCGCTTACATTTTACCGCAGCCAGTCACAGCCGCGTCATGATTGTTGAAGTCATGGGACGCGATGCCGGACATATTGCGATTAGTGCCGGAATTGCTGGCGGAGCTGATATAATTTTGATTCCCGAAATTCCTTACAAAATTTCTGAAATCTGCGCGAAAATTCAAGAACGCCAACAACGTGGAAAAAACTACTGTTTAATTATAGTAGCCGAGGCTGTCCGCACAGAAGCAGGCGAGTTAGTAATGCACACAAATCGCTTAGGCCAAAGTCGATTAGGCGGCATTGGTCAATATTTAGCCGATACAATTTCTGATTGTAGCGGTGCAGAAACTCGTGTGACAGTTTTGGGGCACACTCAACGCGGCGGAACTCCTTCTCCCCTAGAAAGATTAATTGCTTCGGCTTTTGGTGTCGCAGCAGTTGATTTAGTTGCCGAAGAGAAATACGACTGCATGGTATCTTGGCAACAGCGGGAAGTTGTCAGCGTTCCATTAGAAGATGCGATCGCCAAATACAGACCCGTAGACTTCGATGGTACTCTAGTTAAAACCGCCCGCGGTTTGGGAATTTGCTTGGGAGATTAGTCAATTACCCGTCAGATTTATCAAAAATTTAGTTCTGGATGCACTTACAACAAGGTCACGGCCACCAGTGCGTCCAAGACTAAGATTAACCGGGAAGCAGTAGCTTTTCAACTATTTTTTAGTCAGGACTTACGCATCATTACCAAAGAAACCGGGTTTTTTACCTAATCTGTGGGTGAGTGCGAAAGATTTTCGTAAAAAACCCGGTTTCTGACTCCCCGTGCGTCCAGGACTATTAGTGTAACGTGCAATCAGTTACGATCGCGTCTGGGCTATTCTCGCTCGCACTGGCGATTCCCAAATACTGCAATAAGTGAAAAGGTGAGCAATTGACACCATTTATAACACAAATTAGAGTGCGCCATTACGAAATGGACGCCCTCGGTCACGTCAATAATGCTGTCTACCAGCGTTATTTAGAACACGCTGCGATCGAACATTTAGAACACTTGGGATTTACACTTTCTCGCTACCGCGAATTGGGCGGCGTCTTTGTAATGCGTCGCATAGAAATTGATTATTTGCGATCGGCAACCGCAGGTGACAGACTGGATGTATCCACTTGGATCGAACAGGTGCGGGGGCCGCGCGCCGTCCGCCGCTACGAAATTCGCTTAGCCGGTAGTGACGAAATTTTGTTAAAAGCAGAGGCGCTGTGGGTTTGGGTTGAGATTGAGATTGTGAAAATGCGACCCAAAGCAATTCCAGCCGAGATAATTGATGTTTTTAAAGCGCAGTTTCCCGAACAATCAACCTAGAAAAATATCAACTATTTTATCTAAAACTTTAATTAAAAAAGCTCTAGGTTTGATCGTTCGGACTTCAGTCCTATATCCCCCATTTTTTAAAGTGCAAAAAGTTACTAAGCTGTTGCGCCTTGGACTTGCATAGGAGTGGCGAGATCGCGTGTCCACCCCACAAAAGAGTTTAATTGATTTTTGCTCGGCAATTTAAATGCAGAAGAGGTTAGTACAAGCCGCAAATCCCGATCGCCCAAAGTCGGATGCCCGCCTGCCGGTTTGGATGCCGCAGAGGTACGATGGAATATAGGGAGGGAAGCCAAGCCCGGTAAGGTTAAGCTTGGCAATAATACCCACAGGAAGGGAAAAATGACACTTAACTTGCGGCGACCAATTTTGATAGGCGGAATCGGACTTTCAGCAGCGCTGTGGCTGCTGGAAACTCTACAGCATTCGGGTTCAGAAATGGGTGAAACGGCACTCATCGGTTTGGCGGCAGCCGGTGCTGGTTATTGGTGGTGGAAACAACAATCGCCCCAACTCGAACTCGCACTCCCGCAGCCCTTGGTGAGCAGGGAAGCAGCCGAAAAAGCGATCGCGACTGCCGAAGCAGCAATTAAGTTGCTCGCCTTGGAAGCGCAAAAATCGGCAAATCCGGCTCATCTAACAGCAAAGCTCGATCGGCTCAAAGTCGAATTAGACAGACAAGATTTGCGGATTACCGTAACTGGCGGCAAATCAGTCGGCAAAACTAGCTTAATTCAAGTTTTAAATTCTAATTGGGCATCCCAACAGCCACAAGAGCAGATTTTCTCGGAAACAGCAGCGCTGTTTGCTAATACCACAAATGCGGATGCCAAAATCGGCGGCGATGTAGTCCTATTTGTCACAGCGGGCGACATCACCGATTCGGAGTTTAAAACATTATCTCAACTAGCGTCCGCAGGTCAGCGCGTGTTGCTAGTTTTGAACAAACTAGACCAATATTTGCCAGCGCAGCAGTCGCAAATTTTGCAGCAGTTGCACGAAAGAATGCAGGGAATATTGGGGACAGAAGATATAATTGCGATCGCAGCTTCCCCCAATTCGATTAAAGTGCGGCAGCACCAAGCCGACGGCACTGTTAAAGAACGGATTGAAACTCAAGTCTCTCAACTCGAACCGCTGACAGCAAGATTGACTCAAATCTTAACCCAAGAACGGCAACAGTTGGTCTGGGCCAGTGCCGTGCGCGAGGCTGCAACGGTTAAATTAGAGGCAAAAACTTTCTTAAATGGCATCAGGCGTGATCGGGCAATGCCCATCATCGAACAATATCAGTATATCGCCGCCGCCGCCGTATTTGCTAACCCAGTTGCCGCCTTAGACTTGCTAGCCACAACCGCCATCAGCACCCAACTGGTAATCGACCTCGGCGCTATTTACAAGCAACAGTTTTCCTTAGACCAAGCTAAGACTGTAGCAGGAACTTTGGCAACCCAAATGTTCAAACTCGGACTGGTAGAACTCTCTACCCAAACTATTGCTGGACTGCTGAAAAGCAATGCCGTTACCTATGCAGCCGGAGGCGCGGTGCAGGGAATTAGTGCAGCCTATTTTACCAGAATAGCGGGACAGAGTTTGATTGAATATTTCCAAAGTCAAGAACTAGAAAATGCTGCCAAAGGCATTTTCAGTCTCAATCAGTTGACTGAGACTTTACAAGCTGTATTTAAGCAAAATCAGCAAGTTTCCTTCTTGCAAACTTTCGTCAACCAAGTCGCAAGTCGTCTCTTACCTCAAACATCTGGGCCCCAGGCTGTTAATTCTGCCGCCAGTTAGAATTAGTCCTGGACGCAAGGGCGGCCAGAAATCGGGTATGATCTGTCTAAAAAATTATGGCCAGATCTCCCTGGCACACCCCTTAAGAAGGGGGGGACAAGAGCATTCTCAAAGTCCCCCTTCTTAAGGGGGATTTAGGGGGGTCAGACCTCGGCAGTAAACGAGATATACAAAGGGTTTTACGCGGTTGTTAACACGCCTTGGCACTGCCGTGTCCCTACATAATTTTCAAATAACAATCTAGAAAATTATCAAAAATTGTATTAAAATAAGAAATAGAATGTGATAATTCTACACTCAATTATACTTGCTTAAAAAAGCCGATCGCCAATGGCTGACAATTCGATCCAAGAAAATCGCCTCTCCCTAGCCCGCGCCAGTTTGCGCGAAGCCCTCGCGCGCTACTCCTACCTGCGCCAAGGCAAAACAAACTCGCACAACACAGAATTAGAAGCCGCGCTGCAAACTCAATTAGATATCTTAACTTACACTTCACAAAAACTCGACCATAATATTATTCGCATTGCTACTTTCGGTCTTGTCAGTCGTGGCAAATCAGCCGTATTAAACGCACTGTTAGGTAAAAAAATCCTGCAAACAGGCCCTCTCAACGGCGTGACTAAGTGGCCGCGTTCCGTGCGCTGGAGCGTGCCTTTACCTTTCCTTGACAGTGTGGAACCCCCCCAACCCCCCCTTGGTAAGGGGGGGCTTCTGGAACCCTCCCTTGGTAAGGGGGGGCTTCTGGAACCCCCGCTTGGTAAGGGGGAGCAGGGGGGGATTCAAGTAGAGTTAATTGATACTCCCGGGCTGGATGAAGTTGGTGGCGAAGTGCGCGGCGACATGGCAAAACAAGTAACTCGCCAAGCTGACTTAATTCTATTTGTCGTTGCAGGCGATATCACGCGCACTGAATATCAAGCTTTGTGCGAATTGCGAGCAGCTCAAAAGCCCCTAATTTTAGTTTTTAATAAAATTGACCTGTATCCAGAATTAGACAGAAAAGCTATTTACCAAAGTTTACAAGCGCTGGCAAATTCCCAACAGTTAGCAGCCGAGGCGGTAACAGATGCCACAGATAGCGAAGATTTGGACGATCGCCAAAACAACATCCCTGCTCCTAAATCTACAGCAAAATCACCCGCTCAAACTGCCAAATCTTTAGAAATAGTCATGGTAGCTGCCGAACCCGCGCCGGTACAAGTGCGGGTAGAATGGTCAGATGGAAGTATTACTCACGAATGGGAATCGCCGCCCGCCCAGATAGACGAGCTCAAACACACAATTTTGACAATTCTTAACAGAGAAGGGCGATCGCTCCTCGCCCTCAATGCTTTAGTAGAAGCTAGGGATGCCGAAGCAAATATTGCCCGTCAAATTCTGAAATTGCGGCAAACAGAAGCCGACGATTTAATCTGGCAATTTGCCAAATATAAAGCCTTAGCCGTAGGCTTAAATCCCGTTGCTTTCCTAGACATAATGGGAGCAACAGTCGCAGATTTAGCCTTAATTCGCTCTTTATCCAGACTTTACGGTTTGCCCATGACTGGTTACGAAGCCGGGAAACTTTGGCAAACTATTTTCTCCAGCGCAGGCGGCGTACTTTTGGGAGAATTGGGTAGCAGTTTTCTCTTGGGATTTGGTAAAAGTGCGGCGGCTGCTGCCCCGCACATCGGCTTTTCTACTTTCGCCGGAGTCGCTGTCACTCAAGCTAGTTTAGCAGCTTACGGAACCTACGCTGTCGGTCGCGCCGCCCAAGTTTATTTAGAAAAAGGCTGTACTTGGGGCCCCCTAGGACAAGATACGGTCATTCAAGAGATTCTCGCTACCATCGAGCGCAATACAATTATCGATCGCCTCCAGCAAGAATTCAAAATATGACACAAACTACAGCTATTACTGAAATTATCCAAACTTTAGCAGATGTTGCATCTCGATTCAATATTACGCGCACTGAATCCGAGGGATTTTTCCCCGAATGGCATGAAGATTTGCCCGAAATTTCAGAAACAGATAAAGTCGCTCTCAATTTGATTCGGCGCCGATATCTCTATCATCTAAATGATGGAAATCTGACAGAAGGAACCGTCACGCTAATCCTGGGTTCCCCTCTATTGGAACGAGCAGGTTTTTACGATTCACCTTTTAAAATGACTGCTGAAAAATCTATACAAATTGTTTTAGATGACGAGGATGAGGAAATTGAAACACTCAAAGGACGGATTGATGTTTTAGTGATGCAAAATCAATTTTGGGTGACACTCTTAGAGTCGAAGCGCACCACAATTTCAGTAATGTCTGCACTTCCCCAAACACTAGCATACATGACAGCCAATCCTCGGCAGGATAGACCGAGTTTTGCTGCAATGACAAATGGTAGTGAAATTGTATTCGTTAAGCTAGACTTTCAGCATCCACGTAAATATGACTTATCAAGAATATTTTCACCTGTTCCTTTAACAAACGAACTTTATACGGTTCTTCAAATCTTAATAAAAATTGGTCAACTGATTACTGAGTCATAAAAATTGCAGAAGACTCGGCGGTTGAAACCGCGTCTATACAAAGAAAACCCATGCCAAGCGGGTTGAAGACTGGAAGATTCAAATTACCTTATTGTCTTCAGTCTGCGGAGGCAGACTTCGTTTGTGTAGTCGCGGTTTCAACCGCCGAGTCTTATCTTCTTCGTTTGTATAGGATCGGTTTCAACCGCCGAGTCTTATTTGTATTCTTATCGTCCCGCGATTCTCACGCCTTCCCTAAAATGAACGATTGTCGCAATTACTGCTATGCAAAAATAAAATAGTCTAATCAGCCAAAAACACACCCGCATAGCCCAAGTAACAATCGTCGGAGCAACACCTGTTAACTGCACAAATTTTGAATTAACTTTTTTTTCAAAGCTATCGAGGTCTTTCATCTCAGATTGTTTTGTCGGAATCACCGGAAACTGCCCGGTATATACGTAATAACCCAGAAAACCAGGCAATCCGACCTTGCGATTCAAAAATGAATTAGTTAATGTTGTTGTTTCCTGCGGGGATAAGTTATCCGATTCCCCTACTTTTTGCAGCCAATAATTGTATCTAATTGCTGGCGTACTCATGAAAACTACAGGAACTATAACTATCAACAAAGCCGCACTAATTTGCCGACAGTATTTAGGGGGCAGAAGTTTGGTCGCGATCCCAAATCCCATGCCGATAAAAGCAAATACTAATATATTTAATAATTCGATTATTTCGATGCCCTTCAACAAATCGCCGATAATCAGAATTGTATATAATAGTTTGTCTGCCAGCAGCAGAGCTGCGAATTTGATCAGAATTGACACGCCTACAATCGTAGCTGCAATTGCCAGATACCCGATGCCACCTAGAACGTACAGTAAAATCGAACCGACTTGTTTAAATGACTGCATGGAATTATTCGATAAGTGAAAGTTTAGGAGTCTGACTGACAAAACAACTTGAAATTTTAGATAAATTTAGATTTCGCAATTTGACTTGTAAAATAGATGGCCTTGACATTGAAAAGTCTATTATTCAATCTAAAATCTAAAATCTAAAATCACTTGATAAGTTCCTCCGCAGCCGCTTTCGCGACTTGTGCGATCCGTTCCTTCACAACACCCTCTTCGATCGCCCTAAGCTCTAGCTCTGGTTGGCGATCGATCCCCAACCATAAAAGATACTCGATATTACCGGCCGGGCCAAGTAAAGGCGACCACGTTAAGCCTCTTTCCTGCCATCCTAAGGCTGTAGCTGCCTTCCATACTTGAAAAATCGCATCCGCTTGAGTAGCCGAGTCTCTGACTACGCCTTTTTTGCCGACGCGATCGCGCCCAACCTCAAACTGCGGCTTTACCAACAATACCGCTTCTCGCGGTGGTGCCAACAATTCCCACAACGCCGGTAAAACCTTATCCAGCGAAATAAACGACACATCTACTACCGCCAAATCTGCATAAACTCTTTTTGGCAAAGCATCGCCCAGAGGCAATTCTTGCTCTCCTCCTTGTAGGGGTGGTGCCCCCGTACCCGCCCCTACAAGGGGGGGTGACTCTCCGTAAAGCTCCGCAGGAGTCATGTAGCGCAAGTTGGTGCGTTCTTTCAAAATTACCCTCGGATCGTTGCGTAAGCGCCAATCAGCTTGACCGTAGCCAACATCTATCCCGTATACCAGGGCCGCACCGGCTTGCAGCAGACAGTCGGTAAAGCCACCTGTGGAAATGCCGCCGTCGAGACAAATTCTGCCAGCCACCGGAATCTCAAACACTTCTAAAGCTTTGGCTAATTTGTCGCCGCCTCTGGAAACGTAGCGCGATCGCTCTTTGATCTGAATTTTTGCTGCAATGTCAACCTCAGTCCCTGGTTTGTCAATTACCTGCTGGTTGATGGAGACTTTCCCAGTCCGAATCAAGGCCTGAGCTTGCTGTCGGGAGGCGCACAAATCCAGGCTGACCAATAAAGTATCTAATCGCTGTTTAGCCAAGGTTTTTAATCTGTACGGATACGGTTAACGACTGTACCAGATTATCACTTACGCAAAAATCCGATAGCAGATTTTTGGCGATTATTTTGGTTTTCCCAGCAGCACCGCCGATCGCCCGCCGCGATTTTTTCCCTGTTTTCTAAAGCTGCGAGGCTCGCGCCCCCACCTGAAAGGATTTGCCATTTTCGATTGACGAATGGCTGATGGCGGGCGGGGTTTGGCTCTTGGCTGCGGTTGTATTCTTTTTTTGAAACAACTTTCGCCTGATGTGACAGAGATCGCTTTTTGCGTGTAGTCGGATCACAGATAAACATTAGTAGAATCACATAAAAAATTTGGCAAGTAGCGGATTATGTAAGTACAGGGAAATGCGCTACAAACACAATCAGGGCGATCGAGCATGAAAACCACTAACTTTCCGATCAGAAATCAGAGCATTTGTCAAGAAAATCCCTTAGCCTTCATCAGCGGTAACATCATCCACATTGTTTATCCCAATGGCGAAGTAGAAGCAACAACCAGCGAGCAAATCGATCGGCGCCAAACCAAATGTCCCCTCGACAAATGCGTGGTTTGGGGATGCGTCGGCGACTTTTAAGCCATTAAAAAGATCGCTTGCAGGCACGAATGCCAAAAAAGCGATCTATCAAACGCCTGCTACGTGCAAGCCACAAATGCAATTTGCTGCAAAAAGAAGCAGCTTGCTTAACTTAAATATCTTGTTCGCTCAATTCGCGAATCATGTAATCAAAAGGCTGATCCAAGAAAGGCCCTACAGACAAACCAGCAGCTTCCACCTGAGCCTTAACCATCTCCTTCATAATGCCGATCCCCATCACCGTCGGGCCAATGGGAACGCTCAGAGAATTGTAAGTTTCGCGCAAACCTTGCAGCACGCGCTCGTCGAGCACATCCGTACTGCCAGCAACTAGCGCGTAAGTAGCGTAGCGCAAGTAGTAGTCCATGTCTCGCAGACAAGCCGCGTAGCGACGAGTTGTGTAAGCATTGCCACCAGGGCGGATCAGTTCGGGCTGTTCAGCAAATAGCTGAATACCAGCTTGCTTGACAATTGCAGCAGCATTGCTGTTAATTGCTGCTGCTGCTTGTACCCGTGCCGTGCCCGTTGCAAAATAAGATTTCAACCGATCGATACCATCTCGGTCTAAATACCTACCAGCAACATCATAATTTTCAATCAGACTCGTCACTGCGTCGCGCATAAGTTTCTCTCCCAAAAATCTTTATCAATACTTTGCTATCTGAGATAGACCGCCTATTGTAGACTACTACAAATCGACCTTTGATTAAGATTTGAGATAGGATTTTACGATCGGTAGTCAATCCCTGGCAAACAGTCGCATTTATGCGCCCGTTTACCTTGTATCTTCAGCCGAAACATCGATCGGGCAAGCATCACCAACTGCCGGGCCGCACTGAGTACCACTTTGAATATTTTGTATCTCTTGCTACAAAAATCCTGGTACCGAAGGCCCACGATCGCCAAAATCGTCTGAAATCTGCCGGTCGCCCTCAACAAAACCCATATCAGGAGTAAGTCATGTTCCAGACACCCCAAGAAGCCTTAAACTACATCAAAGAAAATAAGATCCAGATCGTTGACTTGAAATTCATCGATATGCCGGGGATCTGGCAGCACCTTTCCCTGTACCACGACCAAATCGACGAAACAGCCTTCACCGACGGCGTACCCTTCGACGGTTCCAGCATTCGGGGCTGGAAAGCCATCAACGAATCAGACATGACAATGGTCATCGATCCGACCACCGCGTGGATGGACCCGTTCATGGCAGAACCCACCATCAGCTTCATTTGCAGCATCAAAGAACCCCGCACCGGCCAACCCTACAACCGCTGTCCCCGCACCATAGCCCAAAAAGCCATAGACTACCTGCTGACCACAGGTCTCGGCGATACAGCATTCTTCGGGCCAGAAGCAGAATTCTTCATTTTTGACGACGTTCGCTTCGACCAAACCCAAAATTCCGGCTACTATTACGTAGATTCGATCGAAGGTCGCTGGAATTCCGGCAAAGAAGAAGCAGGCGGCAACCTCGGCTACAAGCCGCGTTACAAAGAAGGTTATTTCCCAGTAGCACCAACCGATACCTCTCAAGACATGAGAACGGAAATGCTGCTGACAATGGCAAAATGCGGCGTACCAATCGAAAAGCACCACCACGAAGTCGCCACCGGCGGGCAGTGCGAACTCGGTTTCCGCTTTGCCACATTAATCCAAGCCGCCGACTACTTGATGACATATAAATATGTCATCAAAAACGTCGGCAAAAAATACGGCAAAACCATCACCTTCATGCCCAAACCGCTGTTTAACGACAACGGTTCCGGGATGCACGTTCACCAGTCGATTTGGAAAGACGGCCAACCGCTATTTGCAGGCGATCAATATGCTGGTTTCAGTCAAATGGGACTGCATTACATCGGCGGCATTCTCAAGCACGCCCCGGCACTTTTGGCAATCACCAACCCCACAACCAACTCGTACAAGCGCTTGGTTCCCGGCTTTGAAGCGCCTGTAAACTTGGCTTACTCTCAAGGAAATCGATCGGCATCAGTGCGGATTCCTCTTTCCGGCAACAACCCGAAAGCCAAGCGCTTAGAATTCCGCTGCCCAGACGCCACATCCAACCCCTATTTAGCCTTTGCAGCCATGCTGTGTGCAGGCTTAGATGGCATCAAAAATCAAATCGATCCGGGCGAACCTTTGGACGTAGATATCTACGACCTTTCCCCGGAAGAATTGGCAAAAGTTCCATCTACTCCCGGTTCCTTGGAAGGCGCTTTAGAAGCTTTAGAAAAAGACCACGCTTTCTTAACAGAAACTGGCGTCTTTACCGAAGACTTCATCCAAACCTGGATTTCCTACAAACTTGACAACGAAGTCAACCCGATGCGGCTGCGCCCTCACCCCTACGAGTTTGCTCTCTACTACGACTGTTAGAAAATTAAGCATTAAAAATGGCATAATTCCCATGTTTAATGCTTAATTAAGAATAACGCCGCCCTCAAAAGCGGCGTTTTTTTTGATAGTTTAGAACTTCTGAATCAGCGCCCAGACTTTGCCTTTACCGGAAACTATCTCGGCGACGCTGTGAGTAGTATAGCAACCGCCTTGGCGGTTAGGACATAAATAACTTCATGAATAGAGCCGATATCCTTACGGAATCAAACCATTGATGCCCGTTATGCAACTGTCAACTCTTCGACTCCCCTCGACTTCGCGGGCGGGCAAGTCGCGAGCGCGCTCTTCTGTCAACTCTTCGACTCCCCTCGACTTCGCGGGCGGGCAAGTCGCGAGCGCGCTCTTCTGTCAACTGTCAACTGCTATAGCACCCTGTGTAGCTTCAGAAACATTCTCTACTGCCCATGTATTCAGGATGAAACGCCGCCGCGCGTCAGCTTTTGGGATGCCCCTAATACCAATTTTATAAAGATTTGCTAGAGATGAACTCTTAGCCCCCCCTTAGTAAGGGGGGGTTGGGGGGGTGATTGTATAACACTACTTTAGAAAAATGGTATAACTTCATCTGGATCGACAGATAGGGCACTGCCTGCTTTTAATGTACCTTTTGAAGTCTGGAAATTACGATCGCCCTTTGCTGCCATTTGGACTCTGTGAAGCTGCCAACAAGGCTCAGTCTCCAAGATATTCCAGACAGCAGCTAGCGCCCCACTTTTCCCCAAACCCAGAACCGCTGTCAAAGCCGTCAAAACTAGCAAAGGCGGGAAATAATGCCCAGTTTTCATGCTGATTTGTTTGTGATGTGCTGCTCTCAGTATAAAGTAGCAATTAGCAATTACAAATGACCAAACGATGTCCGATATTTTTGTGATGGTTCGCAATCAGAGTAATGTTGCCATGACTTCAGTTGACGGCATTGCATTTGTCACTTTACTGACTCAAGAAGGACGACTTCTCGCCGAGGAGATAGTTGACTTGTTTGAGGCAGATGTGAATTTTGATGAACTCAAGCAGGGCAAATATACTGTAGTTGTCAGCCACGAAGCCGTCGAACCCCGATCGGCAATCTGTAATGTTACAATCACCGATGAAGATCGGGTCATCATGGTGACATTTGTTTACCTGGAGCTAGAACGAGTGCTGCTCCGCATTCAAACTTCAACCGAAGAAAGACTATGACAGTGAAAGTTACTCCGCCAAATTCAATTAAAATGTTTCGCTATCGAGTACATTTTTTAGCCAAAGACCTGTGGAGGGAAAAAAATCCGGTTTGTCGGATGAATCTGGCTTTGCAGTTAGCCGATGTGGCGACAACCCTGGCCCGGTTGGAAGTAGAAGAGGCGCGCAAATTTCAACAACAGCCTGCTAGTGTTGAGGCTTCAGACTCGACCGAATCAGAACTGTTTTGAATGCCCGAGATTGCTTTGGGAGCGGAGCGCAACTGTTGCTTGGCTGGTAACTCAAAACTATTGAAAGTCGATCGCGCGAGTTAAAAAAATTCTGTGTAGATAATTCATTCAGCCTGCTATCCAACAACTTTCCGCCTTGCGACGTAATGGGCTGTTCAAAAAACTGCGTTACACTTATATAGGTATCTTTACAAAACAACATAAAAGTATGACTGTTGCTTATCCCCGCAAGCTGCGTAACGCTATGGGAGCGCGCGATATTTTAGCTCAAGTGGTGCGCGATCGCGAAATTCACTTGATCACTCTCAACCGCTACCGCTACAGCGAACAGCGCAGTTGCAAAGACCTCACCGACTTGATCGAACAGCTAGACGGCGAACCGGCCGAACTCGTGCGGGATCTTTCGCGGCACATTTCCGACGAAGCACGACACGCCATGTGGCTTACCGACTTGCTGGTAGACATCGGCGAGAAGGTGGGAACGCCGCCGGGAGTTTCCTATATTGACGAATTTGAAAGATTGCTCGACAGCGATCAAAAAGACCCTACCAAAGACCGCGAAGATTTTGTAATTTCCTCCCTAGCAGCGATTAACGTTACCGAGAAGCGAGGATGCGAGTATTTCTCTGCGCACATCTACGCCTTGAAACAGGCTCCCCAAACCGAGGAAAACGTCAAAATCCGCGAAACCATCGAAAAGATTTTTCCCGAAGAAGCTGGTCACGTCCGCTGGGGAAATCGCTTGCTGGGTGCAATTGCTGCGAAAAGCCATCAACACCGCGAGAAGGTGGAACAAGCAAAACGCAAGTATGTGGCGATCGAACAAGCAGCATTTGAGTCGGGAATGGATATCATGTTGGGAGCGGAACTGCGCCGCGTCACCCGCTTGGTAAACATCGCCAACACTATGCCGCTGTGGGAACGCCCGCAATATTTGATGGATCGCTTGCCGGCCACCCTGATCGCCCCTGACCTGCAAATGACCAGAGTCGATGTAGCTCAGCGCGCCTGGAACCGCGACCCGAAGGCATTTGTCGAGAAATTTGTGCCGATGTTCCTTAACGGTCTCAACAACATTGAGAAGAAGTCGGCCCCAGCTAAGTCTAAGGGTTAAAAACTGTTTAGTCTCCGCGATCGCGGGGACTAAAAACCCGGTTTCTCTCTCGCCCTCTCATCGAGCGGCGAGATATCTTTCTGAGAAACCGGGTTTCTTTTCGGGAACCCTAAACTTGATACTCCCCACTGATGAATCAGGGGGATTCTTGAATGAATCCGAAAACTCACGGAAGGCGTTATCAAAGCACCTCTAGACGCTCAAAACAACTACCAATACAAAAGGTATTGCAATTGCGCTTACTTTTAAATTGTTTGCTTTCATAATCTATCACTTTCGCCAGATTAGGTACGCTTCACATTCTGCCGTTACTTGTCAGTTAAACAGGCTTACTACTCCTTAAAGAGTGTGGTGGCTCACGCTCGCCGGGATTTCTCCGATACTAGAATGTTTCAACACGTAGATAGTTTTTTTACTTACGACCTAATCATAACAAATCTTTTGATCAATTGCGTAAATAAATGTTGAATGCGGTTGAAACCGCTACCGAGTTCCTCCCCATGTCTAAAGCCAGGGGCTTCCCTCTCGTTTTTTGGTGAAGGGGAAGCAAAGGCGGCCCAAAACCCATGGGTTTTCTCTTGCTCATCCCCGAATCGCTGAGGTTGTATCGCAACAGGCCCCGACGTTTGGGACTTTCTCGAATTAACCTTTCCCATCCAGTCAATTCCTGCTTCCGTCTTCCCTCTTCCTGATTGCTGATGACAAATGACAAATGACAAATGACTTCTTCCTTCTACTATAGGGCTTGCTGAAAAAGCCTAAAACCCTTACAGCAAGAGACGTTGGCTCGTTTTAATCCTCAAAAAGTGCAAGCAATGCAGCTAAAATGGGTCAAAACCCCTGCACACCATCACTTTCGTAATG